>NZ_JBXXZH010000308.1:0-9820 GCF_059640475.1 Calothrix sp. CBUCES-K 9914 | reverse complement strand
ACTTTTTTTGAGATGCACTACCTAATTTACTTATTATACCTCATGTGACTGGGAACCGCTATAATCTCCCAAGGAGTAGTAAGCAATTCCCAGATTACCCAGAGCCTTACCTTCACCATTATAGTCTTTGATTTCACGTGCGATAGCCAAAAACTGCTGGTGGTAATCAATGGCTTTGGCGTAGTCTCCCAAGGCTTGGTAAGCAAGTCCCAGATTACCCATAGCGTTACCTTCACCATTACGGTCTTTGATTTCACGTGCAATGACTAAACTCTGCTGGTGGTAATCAATGGCTTTGGCGTAGTCTCCCAAGGAATAGTAAGCAATTCCCAGATTATTCAGAACACGACCCTCACTATTACGGTTTTTGATTTCACGTGCAATGACTAAACTCTGCTGGTAGTAATCAATGGCTTTGGCGTAATCTCCCAAGGAAGAGTAAGTATTTCCTAAATTACTCAAAGATTGACTCTCACCATTACGGTCTTTGATTTCACGAGCAATAGCCAAACTCTGCTGATAGTAATCAATAGCTTTGGCGTAATCTCCCTGGAAGAAGTAAGCATTTCCCAAATTACCCAGAGATAGACCCTCACTGTTACGGTCTTTGATTTCACGAGCAATAGCCAAACTCTGCTGGTAGTAATCAATGGCTTTGGTGTAATCTCCCTGGAAGAAGTAAGCATTTCCCAAATTACCCAGAGATCGACCCTCGCCATTACGGTTTTTGATTTCACGGAGAATAGCCAAACTCTGCTGGTGGTATTCAATGGCTTTGGCATAGTCTCCTAGGAAATGGTAAGCAATTCCCAAATTGCCCAGAGATTGACCCTCGCCTTTGCGGTCTTTGATTTCTCGATAGATAATCAACGCTTGTTGCAAAGACTGTAATGCTGCTGTAAATTGACTGGTTTCATTCTGCTCAATACCTTGTTCTAACAGTTGGTCTGCTTCTGCTGTGCGGGGGTCATTTTCGGTTTTAGCTAACTGTAGACCTTCCTGAGCAAGTTTCTCCAAATCCTGATTATTGATTTCCTTGGCAATAGCTAAACCTTGTTCTAAACTAGCGATCGCACTAGTGTTGTCTTTTAATACAACATAAGCACCACCTTGAAGAATCAAAGTACGTGCCTCACCGAAGCGATCTTTAATTTTACGATAGATAATCAATGCCTGTTGCCAAGACTGTAATGCTGCTGTAAATTGACTCGTTTGAAGCTGCTCGAAACCTTGCTGTAACAATCGTTCCGCCTCAGCTTTACGGTCTTGTGGTGTTTGCGCCAATACCTGCGACACCTGGAATAATATTGGCAAATTGGCGATGGGTTGTGAAATAGTCAAGATGAGAGCAACAAACGCGATTAAACTGTTTTTTCGATAACCCATAGATTTTAGAACCAAGAGTAAAACAGAGAGTTTAAACAGATATATCTCTCATCTGCCCAAAGATATGCAAATTATATGCGATGACTGATGACCGATAACAGTCAATAGTCAACAGTCAACAGTCAACAACCATAATCTGTTGTCTAATTTTGGAGAATAATAACGCGCGCTACTCTGACGACATAATAATAGACAAGCTTAATGCTTATCCTGGAGAAATTACTTTATTGGCTGTTGCCCCATTCACAAATCTTGCTGCTGAGATTAAATCTCCTGGCATTTTGAAAAAAGCTAAGGAAATTATTGTTATGGGTGGCGCCAAAGAAGCTCCGGGGAACGTTACCTCCAAAGCTGAGTTTAATATCGCTTTTAATGTTGATGCTGCACAACTCGTTTTTAATAGTCGTAATAATATTTTTGTATTGTCGCAAATTTTACTAACAAGTTAATTTTCACACCTAAGATGGCAGCCAAAATTGTAGGGCGGGTTAACCTATATATCTATTGTCACACTATGCGGCAATTGTACTTTCCTCACCACCATCCGCATCTTTCTGTTTTGATTTTTGCTTGGATGCTGGCTTTTTACGCGCGTCACCTGAAGGGTAGTGATAATCGGATACATCGAAATCGCGTAGTTCATCCATGCAAAATTCAACCAAATCCCCTAACTTGATTTTCCTATTAGGAGTACGATTCTTGTCACATAACTCGTTTATAGCGTTGAATATCTGGATAAAGCGCTTTTCATTGATTTCCGGCATATACTCAGCTTGGCGCCACTTGGTAACAGTACGGGGCGCCACCTTCATGAAAGTTGATAATTGCGTAGTTCCAGTAGTTTGGGAAAACTGCTATCCTCACCTCACTAGTTGGCAGCCTTTCAGAGTCCAGCGAATCGAAGTTAATGGCTCTGTCAAACTCGAAAACGTCGTCAATTTAATACCAATTAAAGAATTGAAATTATCATGACCTGCATAGCTATTATCACATTTTAATCACTTGCGGTAAAATAGAATACAAATTAGTCAAACATTAAGCGTACTAAACAATTGACGTGCAAAATAAAACCAAAATTATTTTAGATACAGACCCAGGTGGCGATGATATTTTTGCGTTGCTATGGCTTTTAAGTTTGGTGAAACAAGGTTTTGTTGAGTTGGTCGCTGTGACTACGGCAGAGGGAAACGTTAATGCTGGCACCACGTTTGCTTGCGCTAGTCAAGTACTTAATTTTACTGGCTTTGCACAAATTGAGTTAGGTAAAGGCGTTGTAGAACCTACAAATGTTGAGGATGCGGCGTATATTCACGGCGCCGATGGTATGGGGGGTTTATCACAAACTCTGCCTGATGTTAAGCACGATTATAGGAGCGCGCGGTATTCTGACGATATTATAATAGACAAGTTAAATGCTTACCCTGGTGAAATAACTTTATTAGCTGTGGCGCCATTAACAAATCTTGCTGCTGCTGAAATCAAATCTCCAGGTATTTTAAAAAAAGCTAAGGAAATTATTATTATGGGTGGCGCCTTTGAAGTACCGGGAAACGTCACCTCACTAGCTGAGTTTAATATCGCTTTTAACGTTGACGCTGCACAACTCGTTTTTAATAGTCGTCATGATACTGTTGTATTGTCGCTAGATATTACTAACGAGTTAATTTTTACACAAGAAATGGCACAGGAAGTTTGTTTGTGTAACCCAGAAAACCCTGTAGCTAAATTTATTGTACAGTTATGTGATTTCCTAACTTATACTTCACTAACTTACCGTCAAACAGAAGGTGTAAAAGGCTTTCTAGTTCATGATGCTGCTACTGTGGGTTATTTATTTTATCCAGAGACGCTTTTACTACAGCGCGCGCAAGTTGATATCGAGACACAAGGTCAATTTACTAAAGGTCAAACAATTATAGATAATCGACATGTAACAAAAGCAAATGTTAATGCTTGGGTAGCGTTACAGGTAGATGCTGTAAATTTATTGGCAAGTCTGGTAGAAGATTTAAAAGTTCTTGTGTATTAATTTACCATTCAGCGTCAGGAGATGAGGTTATAGCAGCAAAAAGCGAAGAGTAATCAGCTTGAGCAAATGACATGCGGATTGCTGCATCAAGAATTGTGCGGACACCATCAATGCCATTAATATTCAAACCTGCGTTTTTCGCTTCATCAATGAATAAATCTGTATCTTTCAGTAGATGTTTAGTGGGAAAACTCGGGTTATCATAGCTATTTTCGAGCATCCTTTGTAATTTATTGTCAAAAATCGGTGCGTATAAAGCGCTCTCACGCAAAATTTGCATGAACACGTTTACATCTATATCTTGACGTTGGACAAATTTTAATGAGAGTGCAAAAGCTGCTGTTAATGAACTTATTAGCTGGTTAAATGCTAGTTGTAAACCTGCGGCTGTTCCTACTTGTCCGACATATACAGGTTGCTGTCCAAAGTGTTTTAGTAATTCTAAATTACGATGATACTGTTCACGATAGGCGCCAACCATTACAATTAGTTTACCCTGAGTTGCTTCGGTAGTGCTGCCCAAAACTGGCGCCTCAATATATTCTCCTCCAGCAGCAACAACGGTATCGCGAATTTCTTTACTTTCTGACGGGGTAATAGTTCCCATTTGAATGACAGTGCGTCCAGCTAACATTCTAAAAGAAGTATCCGATAATAAAACGCTGTAAATCGCTGGAGCATTCGTCAACATTAGAATTACACAGTCTGCCGCGCGAATTGCATGACGTGGGTGTTCAGCAATTTCTGCACCCAATAGTTTGAGTGGTGCCAATTTTTCTTTTGTACGGTTGTAAGCAATTAAATCTATATTTGCCTCTAATAACCGTTGCGCCATCGGCAACCCCATTAGTCCAGTTCCCAGAAATGCCACCTTCATACTGTATCCCAATACCTGTTCTTTATATTCTCTATCCTAATTATTAATTATTTATGTTTGAAAGTACAATCGCTACGAACAATAACTTCTTAATTAATAAATTATTTCAAAAGTTATTACTCAACAATACGTTTAATTAAAACTGTTATTTACTAACATTTATCAATTGGTAGTCTAGATCATTAATTTTAAGGCGTTGTATGGTGGACAGTGCCCACCTTACGCTTACTCAGCACTTTCTACTCAGCACTTAATTACATTAGCCGCCGGCTGCAAATGTTGCCATTGCGTACTCAGATTCCCGACTTCTTTAAGAAGTCGGGAATCTATTTCTCATAGAAGCTTTTATAAACTAGCGCTTATCAATTATTTTTGTTTTTACGCTGTTTACGCTCTATTGCTTCAATCAAAACTCCTTCATATTCTTCAACCGATGCAACTTTTTTCAAAAGTTTTTGTTTATAAGCGCGTACTTCTTCAAGTCTCTTTTTAAAAAAGTTTGGGTCAAGTAATTCTTTAACATTTTTCCATTGTTGTTCTTCTGACGAACTACCTGCACTTGCGGTAGGTTCAAGCTCTTCGATTCGTTTCCATTTTGCAATTTGTTCAGGTGTAGGTTGATATTTTTTTTCTTCTGACATATTTATAAATCCTTGATTAATCAAAAGTTTTTAATTCTCTTTTTTGCTGTTGAGTTAGAAGAAATACAGATGCAGCATTAGATGTAAGTATCATTTCTCCTGAACCATCAGTGTCAATAAACCCTATTTCTTGATAAAATTCTCTCGCGCTTGGGATTGCCATTAATTTTACTATACCACTAAATGCTAGAGCTTGGCTTTCACGTACTATTCCTTCAATTAGTGATGTTGCTGCACCCTTCCTCTTCTCTACCTGCGGGTAGTCTATTGTGTTCCAGGGACTGTTTGTTAAGCTCTCTATCTCTAAACAATCTAATCGTTCTCCATCAACAAAAATTGTTGTATCTTGAATTAGACAAACGGTCGCTAATAAGTTTTGGTCATCTACTACGCCTCTAAAATCATCGTCTCTTTCAAATAAGTTACTTTCAATCTCTCTCACTTTTGACATGCATCTAAAAAAATCTGTGCCAAGAGCGTTTCTTTCTTCACCTTGATAATATAGGTCGAGATATTCTTCAATCTTAGAAATCCAAACTGCAAAACCTGCTTTAATTTCTATCGTCGCACCAACAATATATATAAATTCGTTCATTCTGAATGTTTTGGCTCAATAATTTATTTTATTTTAAAATAAAATGTCTTATTTTCATTTTAATTTATCATAAACAGTACACTTTATAAAATTTCCCCAACATTGCTGATACTTTTATAACTGCTATAAAGCACGTCTAATTTTTACTGGTTAAAAGATAAGTATTGATAATTATTGTAACTTACCGACTTTCGGAATTTTTAGGCGCCGATTTAATTTGAAGGGCGGCTGAGGACAGCCGCTCCACAAGATTATTCTACAAGATTTACATTAGCCGCCGGCTGCAAATGTTGCCATTATCAGCACTGAGAGCAAAATACCTGGGGTAAGTAGTCCAACTAACATTAATAAATCGTGAGTATTCATTGTTTTTTGCCTTCTGATTGTTACTTTTGGTCTCTTTTTTGACTTTAAACGTTGAAATGCTGAATCGGCTAGTTTTACAGAAAGATTAACAATGTTTTAATTTTTACTTTTTACTTTACTCTTAACTGGGTATCGTTAGACCAAGGAGAGGTTTTGTGGAAGTAAGTCCTTTACTTTGAATCAAAACACTGAAGTTTCCTAGTCCCATTGGGTCAATTAGTTGATGTAATGAGTCTCGGCGCCGCAGCATGTCGGATACTGAACTAGAATCAGAGAGGGCTGCGATTCTTTGTCCTAAACCTAATGCCATCAAAAATAAACCCTGCTGTGTAAATCCAACTTTAGTCAACCCGCGCGTTTCTCCCCATCGTTCTAAAGCTGTAAAGTCTACGTGTGTCGTGATGTCTTGCTTTCCTATATTGATGTATGGGTTCTCGTGGCGCCGATGTTGGTAGTAACATTGCAGTGTCCCCTGACTTCTACGAGGATTATAATAGCGATGCGCTGGGTAGCCATAGTCAATAGTGATGATATACCCACGCTGTAATTTATCTGCGACTTGGGTTAGCCAATCAAGTGCAGCTAAGTTAATTTCACTACGGTATCCATCCGGGTAACTACTTGTATCAATTTCAATCAAATCAAAGTATTGACTAAGTTTTGGTGTTGAAGGTTCATCTATAATTTCTATAAATGTATCTTTTGATTCAGATACTCCAACATAAACCTCTTTTAATTGCCCTGCTTCTACTACAAATTGATGTACAGGCAATGCATCAACCAATTCGTTAGAAAAAACACATCCAACCACTGAATTAACTTCTATTTCTACCAAGTCACACCAGCATACTGAAAAACCTTGCAATTTTTTCTGTTGTACTTGTCTTAATAGGAGTGATTTTTCAATTATGGTATATTTTAAAACAGAAAATAAATCACTATAATGTTTTTGAAGGTAATTTAAAATATCGATAGCTAAATAACCTTGTCCGGCGCCCATTTCTACAAGCGTAAACGGTGCTGGTTTTCCAAGAATTTCCCACATCTGGGCAAATTGTATGGCTAACATTTCGCCAAAGTCGGCGCCGAGATGAACCGAAGTGAAAAAATCCCCCCCTTTACCAATATTGACTGCTTCTTGAGAATAGTAGCCATGATTAGGGTTGTATAACGCTATATCCATATATTCGGCAAAAGTAATTCGCTGCTTGACTTTGGAAGTGATACAGTGAATAATTTCATCAACGAAAGTAATAGAATCCATTGAAATATATAGAGGTTATCAAGTAAATTAGATATTAAAAATAATTATCGTAAATTAATTAAATATGCCATAGGTAAGTTGGCATAGTAAAACTAAACTATATAAAGTTTTGTAAGGGTGAGTAATAGTAAATACTTTTACTTACCCTTGACCGTTTTAATATAGTTACATTTATTTGCATCGACTTAACTTATGCGCCCAATGCTACCAGGTGCCAAAATTCTGGTTGTTGATGAAAATGCTGATATGCGTGACTACTTACAGCGCATTCTTTCTGTTCGTTGGCGCGTTGAAGTCGCAAATAATGCGGAACAAGCAGTGATGTCTATCATTAACAACCCACCAGACCTTGTTGTGACAGATATGAATATGGTGGGAAGCGCTCTGCTGCACGAGATTCGTGCAAATCGAAATGCCATACCTATATTAATGTTAACAGCAAACGCGGACGAAGAAACTGTTGTCAATGGTTTGTTTGAGGGTGCCAATGATTTTATCGTAGAACCGATTGGGGCACGCGAGCTAATAACGTGCGTTGTTGCACAGCTTGAGTGTAGCCATCTGAGTGAATATAACCGACAAGCGATTTTAGCTTCCGAGGAGCGGTATCGTCAGTTGTATAATACTTTACAAAAAAAATCGGAGCAAGTTGATTTTGTACAACGTGCTGCCGGCATAGGGCTGTGGAGTTATGATTTGCAAGCACATACAGGTTTTGTGACCTCGGAGTGGCGCCATTTAATGGGGTTGAAAGAAGACGACGATGAATCTTGGAGCTTTGCGAAATTTCTGGCATGTGTACATCCCGATGACCAAAAGCGAATTAAAGCAGCACATTGGAAAGCAGTCAACAGTGAATCAGGTTTAGATATTGAGTTTCGTATCAACCACGCCGAATTTGGCGAACAATCGATTCTTGCGCGCGCTCAATATATTCCACCTTCTGAAAAAGATACGGCTCGTTTACTCGGTTACATTATGAACATTAGTGAACGTAAGCAATTTGATGAAGCGCTACGTTTAAGCCAAGAACGTTACAACTGCTTGAAAATGGTGACTGCTGCTATTGTCTGGACTGCGGCGCCGGACGGTCGCATTATGGAAGACGTGCCAATGTGGGAAGCTTTTACAGGTCAGAAACCTGGCGAATATAAAGGATATGGCTGGTTAAATGCACTGCACCCAGATGATCGCGACCCAACTTTATCTCTGTGGATAGATGCGCTCGAAATAAAACACCCTATGGAAGCTTTATTTAGACTTCGCCTGCGTGATGGCACATACCAAGAAATGCTCGCAGTTGGGCTACCTGTTTTTGATTTAAATGGAAACGTGTGGGAATGGGTAGGAACCGTCACGGAAGTTAGGGGGTAGGGTGCGTGAAGGCTATTAACAACTCAAAATAAAACCAACAATCTGGTAGCCTTCACGCACCTTATTGATTTTCTACTTATATTTGGCGCCTACACACCAAAATTAATGACACAGACCACTAGTAGGTGCGTTACGCTACCAGATTTTCGCTTCGTTTTTGAATTTTTGGTAGCGTAACGCACCCGACACTATCTATCTACGGAACCCATGATGATGTCAATGCTACCTAGAATTACAACGATATCAGCGACTTTCACCCCACGTAATAATTCAGGCAAAATTTGAAGATTATTGTAATCTGCTGGACGAATCTTGAAGCGCCAAGGGAATACATTATCATCTCCAACCATATAAATCCCTAATTCACCCTTACCGCTTTCGACGCGCGCGTAAGCTTCACCTTTAGGAATTTTGAATGAGGGAGAGACTTTCTTCGCAACAAACTGGTAATCAAAACCGTTCCACTCAGACTTTGCACCTTCCATCATTCTCTTGGCTTCGAGGTTTTCGTATGGCCCACCTGGAAGTCCTTTTAATGCTTGGCGAAGTATTTTGACTGATTCACGCATTTCCCGCATTCGCACTACATAGCGTGCCATGCAGTCACCACCAGTTTCCCAATGTACTTCCCAGTCAAAATCATCGTAACATTCGTAGTGGTCAACTTTGCGTAAGTCCCATTTCACACCAGAAGCGCGCAGCATTGGACCAGAAAGTCCCCAATTTATTGCTTCGTCGCGGGTAATAGTACCAATACCTTCGATACGGCGCCGGAAAATTGGGTTATTAGTCACCAATTTTTCGTATTCGTCTATTTTAGGTACGATGTAATCGCAAAATTCCAAGCATTTGTCAACCCAACCATAGGGTAAGTCAGCAGCAACACCACCAACGCGCCAATAGTTATTATTAACCATCCGATAACCTGTAGCAGCTTCCCACAGGTCATATATCAACTCGCGTTCACGGAACTGATAGAAAAAGGGTGTTTGGGCGCCAACGTCCGCAAGAAATGGGCCGAACCATAGTAAGTGGTTAGCGATGCGGTTTAATTCCAGCATTATCACGCGAATGTATGACGCGCGCTTGGGTACAGTTATACCAGCAATTTTTTCTGGTGCGTTTACAGTTACAGCTTCGTTGAACATACCAGCTGCATAGTCCCAACGACTCACGTAAGGGACATACATTACAGTACTGCGGTTTTCGGCAATTTTTTCCATTCCTCGGTGTAGATAACCTATCACCGGTTCGCAGTCAATACAGTCCTCACCGTCGAGAGTTACAA
>NZ_JBXXZH010000307.1:0-9924 GCF_059640475.1 Calothrix sp. CBUCES-K 9914 | reverse complement strand
GGCAGTTAATTCAAGTATCCCAAGTAGATTTTCAAAGATATGGCTTCCGAAATAATAGATTAGTTGCAGCTTGGAATTTGGATACACCTACTATTAATGTATCATTGCCTAAGTACCGTAATGAGGAGAAGCGTTTATTGGCTGAGTCTCGGAAAATTTTAGGTTTGTTTGGGATTAGACGATAGTATTATATGTCGCACAGGCAGGATGCCTATGCTACGTCGTGATTTTTTGAATCTTTTCGGCGGCTTTTTCAATTGCGTCAATACTTCCAGGGTTTACTAAGCCAAGATAATCAAAAACATAAACTCTGTTATTTTTTGTCGCTTGTAGTTTTTGCCAAAATGTTTCTTTTTTAAATCCGTCAATAACTTCTTGCTCTGAACCACCTTGTGGAGTATTGACGAGAATGATTGTTTCTGGGTTTGTTTCTAATATTTTCTCTGGTGATAAGGTTACATATCCGCGAAATGGACTTTTACCTTGTAAGTCAGCAGCAATATTTTTAATTCGGAACTGGTTGAGCATGTCTCCTGCCCAACTATCTTTATTTGGAGTTAAAATTGGCTGACGGCTGACTAATACTAATGCTGATGTATTTTTGTTTGCGTTAGTACCTTGTCCTAAAAGCTGTTGATATTTATCTAATAACGCTTTTGGACTGGCACCTATTCTAACAGCTAAAGTTGTCGTCAGTTCTTCTAATGCTTTCCAATTATCTATTTTTGTTGCTAGAGTACTAATTTTTAGTTCCTGTAGACGTTTAAGAGTTTGGTCAGAAAATCCAGAGGCGCCGATAACTAAGTCAGGTTTGAGCGCTACAATTTTTTCTAGGTTCGGCTGTGTTCTTCCTTGGGCTACACTCGTAATGTCTTTAAGACGGGAATCTTTATTTAAAATCGAATTACCAGCTATTCCGACAAGCTTATTTTGATCAAGTCTATAAATTATGTCCGCTGCGAGAGGCGTTAATGCAACTACTCGTTCTGCTACTTGTTGAGGCGCCTTCCGAGAACTAGGAGTAGCAGTTGATAGTCCTGGTTGAGATGTAGCAACGTTAGAACAAGCTGCCACAACGATACTGAGTAAAATGCTTAAACTAGATATTATCCAACGTTGATACATGGTAACTACTCCTGAGTTATAAATTTAAATGAAACGATATCAATTTTCGGTTAATAGACGCTATTTTGTGGCATTTTTCCTTAGTATCGTTGTAATACTAACGCTGTGGTTCGTATCACCCCTACTTCCTACGCTAGCACAGCCACAAGCAAGGGTCTTTGATGAAGTTTGGCAGACCATCAATGATAACTTCTATGACCCTAAGTTTAATGGAATAAATTGGCAAGCTATGCGCGACAAGTATAAACCACAGGCAGTCAAGTCTAAATCATCACAGGAATTTGCTGCTATTGTCAATACTATGCTGGCTGAGTTACGTACTTCACACACGCGCTTCTATATTCCTGATGAACAAAGTTATTATCAACTGCTAGGTATCTTTCAACCGCGCGATAGAAAGTCGCTCAATAGACTCAAGCCATTTTTTCCTAAAGGAAAATTTGAATACACTGATATTGGTATTTTTACGAAATCTATAAACGGTAAAACATTTGTCAGTGCTATTTTAGATGACAGTCCAGTAATTAAAGCAGGTATTGTTGTTGGCGATGAAATATTAAGTGTAAATAATTTACCGTATCAACCCGTACAATCGTTTACAGGAAAAGCCGGACAAAAGGTTACAATCCAAATTCAGCGTCAAGCTAACGCTAACAGTAAACAAGAAATTGTCGTCACACCAAAAGTATATAATACGACTACAATGTTTCTTGATGCTCAACGAGCTAGTACGCAAATCATCGAACGTCAAAACAAGAAGATTGGTTACGTGCATATTTGGGCAAATGCTGCTGACCCATCTCAAGAAAAACTTGTATATGACTTACTATACGACCGTCTTAAAGATGCCGATGCATTAATCTTAGACTTACGCGCGGGTTGGGGTGGGGGAAATACAAATTACCTTACTGTTTTTACAGGTACTGGGCCGAGCGTTACCAGTATTGCCCGTAATGGTTCGCGTGTCACCTATGATTCACAGTGGAAAAAACCCGTCGTCATGCTAATCAATGAAGGTAGCAGAAGCAGTAAAGAAATTATCGCATATGGTTTCCAACAATATAAAATAGGTTCAGTTATTGGTGCAAAAACTTTAGGCGCCGTCGTAGCTGGGCGCCCCTTTATCATGCAAGATGGTACTTTGTTATATGTAGCAGTAACAAACGTATTCGTAAATGGAACTCGGCTTGAAGGTAAGGGCGTAACACCAGATATCACAGTACCTTTTACCTTAGAATATGCGAGTGGCGCCGACCCTCAAAAAGACAAAGCAATAGAAGTTGTTCTGCGTGATACAACAAAACGAACGTAGGGTGCGTGACGCTACTAAAATTTTGAAACGAAGCGAGCATCTAGTAGCGTCACGCACCAAATATTAAGAACGAGAGTAAAATAATGTATCAATAAATAACTTATTAATGTTTATTTTATAACACGCAAATTAATCGGACAAAATTTGCTACATGATATTAAAAAAAATCAGCAAATACTAATAGGACAACAGACTAACTAAATATGTAAGCTTAAGCTTATTGTTGTGGATAAGCTTAAATATATGAATGTGATTATAACAGGAGCCGGTGCGTGACGCTATTAGACTTGCTCTTCGTTTCAAAATTTTGGTAGCGTCACACACCCTACGTTTCAAAATGCTATTAGCGTCACGCACCCTACGTTCTCATTTACTATATAAGGTTAAGAGTTTGCTATGACCCCTTCAGAACCGCAAACCGATAATAATGACAGCGAAAATGCTCCCCAAACAGTATTACAGTCACCACGTCATCGAAGACCTTGGCTTTTGCCTTTGTTTGTGTTGCTGGCAGTACTTGGAACTTCCGCTGCTGTTCTGCGTTTTCTCATTCCCACTAAAACACCCCAAACTACAACTTCTGCTCAACCACAAACACCAGCTATACCTGTCAAGCTATCAACCGTTCAATCTGGAACTGTCCAAGAAACATCTGATTTTGTTGCTAGTTTACAAACTCGTCGTTCTGAAACGCTTAGTTCTAAAATCCAAGGGAAAATTACTCAAATTTTGATCAAACCTGGTCAAACTGTAAAACAAGGGGCACCTATTCTCCAAATTGAACCACCACTACAAGTTGCACTTCCTATACCCACTGTTAACACCGCAGCTTTAACAGCACAGTCACAGCTTGATGTTGCCACGTCAAATCTTACGTCTTTGGAAACTGAACGCGCGAAAATTCAAGCTGAGATACAATCAGACCAGCAAGAGTTCGACCGATACAATACTCTCGCATCTCAAGGCGCCGTTTCTCGACAAACTTTAGACGTATATGCTAACCGTCTTGCTGCTGCTAAAACAAACTTAAAAGTTATCGAGTCCAAAATTCAAACACAGCAAGCTGCCATTGCTCAAGCAAAAAAACTCATTCAACAAACACAAACACCCACAGTTCAACAATCACCACCAAAACCTCAAATCTACCGTATCAACGCTCCTTTTACTGGTGTAGTCGCTGAAATCCCCATAAAAACTGGTGATTTGGTCAATGCTTATACACAACTATTAACAATAACTCAAAACAATCCCCTCGAAGTACACATTATCGTCCCAATTGAAAATGCAACGAAAGTTAAGAATGGAATGCAAGTAAATATCTTAAACCTTCAAGGTAATACTATTGGCACAAGCCGCGTGTTTTTCGTTGCTCCTAATGCTAGTAATAACACACAGTCTGCACTGATCAAAGCTCTTTATGATAATTCTAAGAATGAGCTAAAGCCAAACCAGTTTGTCCGCGCGCGGGTAATTTGGAGTCAACGTCAAGGAGCATTAGTACCATCAACAGCAGTTTCACGTGTGGGAAAAGAAACTTTTGTTTATACAGCAGAACCATCTTCTAATACATCATCTGGATATATCGTCAAGCAGAGACTAGTGAAGCTAGGCAACGCGACGGGTAATAATTATCAAGTTTTAGAAGGACTACAACCCAACCAAAAAATTATAACTTCAGGGTTGCTTAATATCAGAGACGGCGACCCAATTCTTCCACAGTCTTAATTTATATTCCCGACTTATCGAGAAGTCGGGAATTTTTTTATGTTATTTTATCGAAACTGTGAATTCATACGAGTGATAGGTTGGACCTGCATATCCGAGAATATAGTAATCACCATTCTTGGGCAGGGTATATGTGAAACTCTTGCCCTGACTATCAAAACCACCAAGGTTTTTTACGGTTTTACCGTTAGTATTGTAGAGACTTACACCCGCGCGGGCGCCTAAATTATTAACTTTTATGGTTAACTTTTGTCCAGCTTTGGCCTTTAATACGTAGATACGATTTTCTACACCATTGATATCAGTACTTGTTTTACCTCTAGGAAAGACAACGCGCGAACGAGGTACAGACTTAGTGTCAGAAGTAAACTAGAGGTGCCAGCAATTAGTAAGCGTTTTATAATTTAACCTGTGGTTGTATGATTTTAAATGATAGAATTGTGTTATTTGCGAATTAAGCTCAATATTTGGCTTAATTTGCTCATATTTTTAGATACATGTCCTTTACCAAGGTTTACGGAAAACTTCTCTGTATTCTTTGTGCCTCTGTGGTATATATATTTTTTACCATAGAGAGTAAAAACATGTGAACATAACCACAGTTATACATTTATGATGTTATTAGAGTTAAAAAATCATCAAATATGGCAAAACTTAACGGAGATACTAGAAGAATTAGACGCAGATGAATTCATTAAACAGCATCTAGAATCATCCAACTATAACGTATATAGTTACTGGGATGACGAAGATAAACACTATGAAGAAATTACTCTACCATCCACTCTCAAAGCAGAGCTAGTCAGCAGTTCGATTGGAGTTACTAATAAAAAGCGCTTTCTTCAAATGAGGTTTTCTATTAGTCATTTAAACAGCAATCTAGATGGTGATAAAACGTTTATTGGCGAATTACTTATAATTTATGATGATCACCTTGAATTTGTAGATGAAAACTGGTACTTAGACATCAACTCTCCTTTTTTAAAAGTTCAAAGCAGTCCAACAACATAGTTATGTATAAGGGTATAAAAAAAATATATGATAATACTTCCTAAATTGGGTTTACGTTATTGCTTACTTGTGATATTACTTGTCACTACTCCGTGGCGCCCATTAATAGGGTTGGCACAAGATGCACCCGAAGCAGGAAGTTCGCGCGTTGAACGTAAAGCTGTCCGAACAAAAAAGTATATGGTGGTGGCAGCAAACCCAATAGCAGCAGCAGCCGGTCGTGATGTGCTGCGACGTGGTGGTAGTGCTATTGATGCAGCTATTACCGTGCAAATGGTACTCGGTTTAGTTGAACCACAGTCTTCTGGCATTGGTGGTGGTGCTTTCTTAGTTTACTACGATGCCAAAACTAAAAAAATTAGCACCTTTGATGGTCGGGAAACTGCTCCTTATACTGCTCAAGCTAACCGTTTTCTCGGTTCAGATGGCAAACCGTTACAATTTTACAATGCTGTCATTGGAGGTAAGTCGGTAGGTGTGCCTGGGGTAGTCAGAATGTTGGAACAGGTACACAAACAATATGGTAAATTACCTTGGTCACAATTATTCCAGCCTGCAATAAAACAAGCTTTAACTGGTTTTCCTATCTCACCACGTTTAAATACTCTCCTCAGTCAAGAAAAGTTTTTGAGTCGCTCCCAAAGAGCAAGAAGCTACTTTTATCAACCAAATGGTAATCCCAAGTCCAGACTCGTCAACCCAGAATATGCTAACGTGCTGCGCCAAATTGCTCAATCCGGTTCAGGCGCCTTCTATAAAGGTAAGATTGCTCAGGATATTGTTAATACAGTCAAAACTGCTTCAGTACCAGGGGATTTAACAACTACCGACCTCGCAAACTATAACTCAGTGGAACGACAACCTGTGTGTGGTCAGTATCGAGTGTACAAAGTTTGCGGTATGGCGCCTCCTACTTCTGGTGGTATAACAGTATTGCAAATATTGGGAATGCTGCAAAGATTCGAGATATCTTCCCTCAAACCAGACTCAGTACAAGCAGTCCATCTATTTGCAGAAGCGGGAAAACTTGCATATGCAGACCGAGGATTATATATAGCTGACCCAGATTTTCTTCCAGTTCCCACCAAAGAATTAATCAACCCAAAATATATAAAAAACCGTGCAGCTTTAATCAACCCTAACCGCGCGTTTGTAGGTGAAGCCAAGCCAGGTAATCCTTTATCCCAACAAGCATTGCGTTGGGGAGTTGATAATTCTCCTGAATTTCCTTCCACCAGTCACATTTCCATTGTTGATGGCAATGGTAACGCCGTATCAATGACTACCAGTATTGAAGATGCTTTTGGCGCCCGGTTGATGGTGGATGGCTTTTTGCTCAACAACCAACTTACAGACTTTTCTTTTTCTCCAACAACAGCAGATGGTAAATTAATTGCCAATCGTATTCAACCCCGTAAACGTCCCAGAAGTTCAATGGCGCCGATGATGGTGTTTGATGGCAAAGGCAAATTAGTAATGGTCGTTGGTTCCGCTGGTGGTCCTTTAATCATTAACTATGTAGCAAAAGCAATTGTAGCAGTACTCGATTGGAAACTCGATACTCAACAAGCTTTATCATTACCCAACTTTGGAAACCGTAATGGCGCCACCGAATTAGAGGCGAATACAAACATAGCAAACCTTAAGCCACAATTAGAAGCATTGGGACATACAGTAACTGTTAGAGAACAAACTAGTGGTTCCCACGCCATCGTCATTGATAGTCAAGGTTTAATAGGTGGCGTAGACCCTAGACGTGAAGGTCAAGCTGTGGGAGATTAATGGCAACGGATACAACGGATGTAACGGATAAGTAATTGGTTGTAAACAAAATTTGTAGCATAGGCCAAAGCGCCTGTGCATAATTCTTTATATAACCCAAAAAGTGCGGTTACGAATTAAAATTAGGCATCTTTATAAGGTTTTTTGGTTATCTTATATTTTGCACCTACACCCTATAAGGGTGGGGCTATACAAACAAAGCCTGCCGGGAGCAGGCTAAGAATGGTGATTTTTAGTTTTATTGACAATAACTCATGTTCATTAGATAAAGTGTAACTCAGTATTAATACGTTGGTGCAAGATGTGAGATTGAAGTGGCGTTCAGGCGCCATCTTGTTTTATTTTAATGCTAAGTTACTTTTGTAACACATAGCAAAAGTATTCAACATCTCGATTTTTGAGTGCTTGATAAATAGGACTTTCCTGACATCCAGCAAACCAACTTAACAGTTCTTGTAAATACTTGGGAGTATTTTGTTTAATTAATGTTAATTTTCTCTCGTTATCTAAATCCATTGCTTTAACAACATTATCTGTAATTATCTCTGATTTTAAAATTTTAAATCCAGATGATTCGAGCAAGTTTTTTATATCATCTACTACTTCTTTTGAGCGAAAGTCAGCGAACAAAAAGTGACCATTTGGACGAAGAACTCTATAAACTCCGGAAAAGAAATTTTCAATTGAAGCATAGCAATGTGATGATTCAACGTTGACGACAGCATCAAATGAACAATCTGGAAACTCTAAAGATTCTGCATCTCCTATACAAAAATTTAGCTGTGGAACAACATGATTTTTTTGACAAAATGTAATATTGCGTTCAGAAAAATCAACTCCTGTCATTGTTTTTGGATGCAAATAGCGCGTAATATATGAAGAACCACCACCACGTCCGCATCCAACTTCCAAAACATCTAATCCATTTAGTGGAATAGCATTTGCAACATGATGATAAAGTTGAGCGCTATAAATTTCCCCCTGTTCGTAATTACTCAGTAATAGCTTGATATCCTGTTCTAAATCTACATATCCATAATTCATAAAAGTTATTTTATTATTTGCCACATTTGATGTAAGTAGGTTGTACCATCTTTTCCAAATAAGTTTTTTTAAAGGAGAATCAACAAGGTAGATTATGAATTGCTGCAATGTATTCTTCATAGTATTTAGTATGTTTAGTAATATATTTTTCTACTTAAGGTAAAATTATACAGCAGCGTGATGGGAAAATATGATTCCAACTTGGAAAGTTGCTTTAATCTTGACTATCGGGGTGTTTGCTGTCTCTACTTCTGCTATTTCTACGCGACTAGCATTTGAGTCTGCGGGAGTTTACAACATTGGGTTTAGCTTGGTATTAGCAGCTTCTCGCTTGAGCATTGCCTCACTAATTTTACTCTTAACCACAGGCTTTATACCGAGCAAAGTCTCACAGGTATCACAACATATCAATGTTAGTACTGCTGTCCGCTATGCTGTCGGCGCCGGATTTTTTCTAGCTTTGCACTTCGCAGCTTGGATAACTTCACTAACTTACACTTCTATTGCTGCTTCTACAACGTTAGTTACTACCAACCCTATATGGGTAACATTTATTAGTTGGGTTTGGTTTAAAGAAAAGCCATCATTATTGACTTTATTTGGTATTAGTGTAGCATTTGCTGGAGGAATTACAATTAGCTTGAGTAGTGGCAGTGTAAATACTGGAAGTCAACCATTAATTGGTAATATTTTAGCTCTAATGGCAGCATGGGCAGCGAGTCTTTATTTACTTCTAGGAAGGGAAGCACAGCGACAAGGACTAAGTATAAGTAAATATATTACAGTCGCTTATACAACTTCAGCATTAGTACTTTTACCTGTGCCTTTTTTAATTGGCGCCAGCTATATAAATTATCCTAACCAAGTATATTTTTACATTGCATTAACGGCATTGATTCCCCAATTAATTGGTCACACAAGCTTTAACTGGGCAACACGTGTTATGTCACCAATTATTGTAACACTTGTACTATTGTTTGAACCAATTGGCGCCAGTCTACTTGGATACCTAATATTTAGAGAAGTTCCCAAACCATTAGAATTAGTAAGCGCAGTAGTAATTCTCACAGGTGTCGCATTGGCAATAATCGGAACTCGCCGCATAGTACATTAGTTAGTATCATTAATTTTGGTGTGTTCACTTCTTAATTATTCTTCCTTTGCGACCTTTGTGTCCTTTGCGGTTCGTTTTTCCAACTCCCCAAAACTAATGACATAAGTTTTGGTAGTATATAAAATAACCCGTAGGTTAGGCGTCTCGCCTGACCTACGCACAGGCGAGACGCCTATGCTACAAACCCACCCAAAATTAATGACATAGACCAGTAGTATGGTTGATTTATTAAATTTCTATGGTTGCAAAGGTTATGTTATGCCTCATATTCTTGTCGAAGACCTTAAGAAAAGCTTCTTTGTATCTGAGCGTACCTCTGGAGTTTTTGGTTCAATACGGGGGTTTGTGCAGCGCAAAACTAAGGAAGTTTATGCATTGAAAGGAGTTTCCTTCTCGCTTGAGCAAGGGGAACTTGTCGGTTACATCGGTCCAAACGGCGCCGGAAAATCAACTACGATTAAAATTCTCAGTGGTATTTTAGTACCTACTAGTGGAAAATGCATAATCGGTGGGCGAACTCCTTGGAAAGATAGAATTAAACATGTTGGTCGTATTGGAGTTGTATTTGGGCAGCGAACACAGTTATGGTGGGACTTGCCAGTAATAGAGTCTTTCGATTTGCTTCGAGATATTTATCGTGTTCCAAATTTAGAATATACAAAGACGCGCGATGAAATGATAGACTTGCTGGCGCTTGAAAGTTTTCTTAACACTCCTGTTAGACAACTAAGTCTTGGTCAAAGGATGCGATGCGACTTTGCAGCAGCAATGCTTCACAGACCAGATATTCTTTTTCTCGATGAACCAACTA
>NZ_JBXXZH010000306.1:0-9967 GCF_059640475.1 Calothrix sp. CBUCES-K 9914 | reverse complement strand
GCTAACCATCTTGACAAATCCGATTTGAGAGGGAATGAAACAGCCCTGCCTTATTAAGGGGGGCTAAAAGCCTTATAAAGTCCCCCTTATTAAGGGGGATTTAGGGGGATCTATTCTGGTTAAAAAACGTTAACCGAGCAGTATTGTAACAGTATCGTATATTTTGAAAACTAAAAGTAAATTATCGGCGCCAATAAATGCTTCAATGATTGAAAAATATTTTGTAGTGAGATAAACAACCGTATTTTCTTTGTGCCCTTTGTGTCTACCCTGCGGGAAATCCTCCGGATTACGTGGTTTATTAAAAAATTTTCTACAAAGTATCAGGGTCTATACCCAGTTCCCAAAGTTTTGCTCTTAGACGTTCAATTGTTCGCATATCTTCTAGTAGTTTTTCGGCACGTTGTCTTTCTTGTTCGGCACGTTGTGCTTCTTGTTTGGCACGTTGTTTTTCTTGACAAAAATCTATTATGAGATTCATCAATATTTAATCTAGCAATAATCTAGCAAAAAAAGGTGCCGTTTTAGAAGCGATGTCTAAGACGTACAATCTTAAATAAGACATTTATCCTATACACATATTAACCTTTTTGTCAAGATATAAATTCATCAAAAGAATTTACAGGCAGGATGCCTGTGCTACAACGAATTTACATTTTTTAACCGAATAATCTTTGCCAAAAATTTCTAGATCTAATTTTTGGATAAGTTACACCAATAGTTCTAGTACCTTCCATATCTAACTCAGCAAAATCAGGGTTGATAATTGACGATAAATATTCTTGCTGTTTTGTCTGTGGTAATTCTGCTTTTAATTTAATACGCACTAGTAAATTATCAGAGTTTGTTCCACAACTTGTACCTCGTGCTTTGCCAACTAAACAAACGCTATATAAAGCTATTCTATTTTGAGAATTACTTGTATTTAAGGCTTTGCTCTGAACAGCTAAATACATATCTGCTTCTGTGGCACTTTTTAAATCTAAACCCGCACGCAGTTTTTCTGCTGCTTTCTGACAATCTTGCTTTATATTCTGTGAGTCTATATTTTCTTGCTTCCAAGTAATTACAGGTAATGGTTTTTGTTGTTTGTTATTGGGGTTATAAGCAACGGTAACTGGTACTGCCTGATCGATGTCACAACGATACGAAACTTTATAGTCTGAGGTAGACTGAGCAAGAGTTGGGGTTGCTGCAATCGTCATTACTCCGGTTAAACCAAGCAAAAATGATTTTGAGAATTTCATAATGATAGCTTCACTTATAAGACTGATTACGGATGAGCATGTGAGCGCAAATGCCTGATTGGTAGTAATATTACCTTATTGTTTGACTCTAGCTGATTATTCGTAGTATTTTTTCAATATTCAATAATTGTTGCTATTCTTACTATCTATTGTTAATTCTGTATCCAATGATACGAAATTCTCTATCCTGGTTTGTTTGTGGTATTTCTGTATGGTTGGCAACGGCGCCTGGTTCCGCAGTCGGGCAAGTTTTCCCAGATAATACCCTCCCGGTCAACTCGGTGACTACACCTCAAGCGAATACAAACTTTATAAAAATAGATGGGGGAACTGTAGCAGGTCCGAATTTATTTCATAGTTTTCAAGAGTTTTCCGTTCCGACAGGTGGAACAGCTTCTTTTAATAACCCTTTGGATATTCAAAATATTTTGACAAGGGTTACAGGTGGGTCTGTCTCGAATATTGATGGTTTGCTCCAAGCTAGAGGTAATGCCAACTTATTTTTCCTTAATCCCAATGGTATTATTTTTGGGCGCAATGCCAGGTTAGAGGTTGGCGGTTCTTTTATAAGTAGTACAGCAAGTAGTATAAAGTTTGCCGATGGTAACGAGTTTAGTGCGATTAATCCCCAGCGCGCGTCTTTATTAAGTGTTAATGTTCCTTTAGGTTTGCAGTTTCCGGGAACACGAGCAAATATTATTAATCGTTCTGCTAACTTACAAGTGTCTCCAGAAAAAACTATTGCGCTGGTGGGTGGGGATATTACTTTCGATGGTGGACAGTTATCAGCTTCACAGGGACGTATTGAAGTAGGCAGTGTTAGTAACGGTTTAGTCAGTTTGAACCCTGTAAATAATGGATGGACTTTAGGCTACAACGGTGTAACTAATTTTGGTAATATCCAATTACTGTCTGGGTCAGCGCTTAAACTTATCTCGACAAATGCAAATCAAAGCAGTGGCGAAATTTTTGTATTAGCTCAAGATTTAACGGTGACGAATGGTTCTCAAATTTCCGCGCAAACTTTAGGCGCCTCCAATGCTGGTTCTATTAATATAAAAGCATTTAACGTGGAAGTTAGCGGTGCCTCTGCCGATGGTGAAGTGTTTAGTACTATTGCAGCGACATCAAGAGGAAGTGGGAATTCTGGAAATATAAATATTACCACTAATCGTTTAACTTCTTCATCTGGTGGTGATGTGTCTGTGACTACTTTTAATTCAGGGAAGGGAGGAAATCTTACTGTTAATGCTTCTGAGTTCATACAATTAATTGGCGCCCGTAATACTCCTTCAGGACAATTTAGTCGTAGTGGTTTGTTTGCTGCAACAGAAGGAACAGAAAGCGGTGGTGATATCACAATTAATACACCCAAGTTACAGGTAGCGGATGGAGCTAGGGTATCTGTATCAACGCGCGGTACAGGTCAAAACGGTAAACCAGGGGGACAAGGAGGCAGTTTACTCGTTAATGCAGGAGAAATAGAATTAAGAGGCACCAGTTCTGATGGTCGTTTTCCTAGTGGTTTATTCGCTTTATCTGGAGAGCAAAGACCAGACCCCAATATAATTCCTAGTCTTGCTACAGGTCAGGGGGGAGATATCAAAATTGAAGCCGGAAAGTTAACTGTTAGCTCTGGCGCACAAGTGTCTGCTGCTACACAAGGTTTAGGTAAAGGTGGTAATATTACTGTCAAAGCGGATGCAATAGATGTAAATGGAGCATCAAATATTAGTCGGCAGTTTAGTACTTTGGCAGCAACTTCCCGTGGTGTCGGCAACTCTGGTAATATCACAATTAATAGTAGGAATTTAAAAGTCAGCGATGGAGCAGATGTTTCGGTAACGGCTTTTGGTACTGGAAAATCTGGAGAACTTGATGTAAAAGCTTCTGAGTCTATAGAATTAATTGGCGCCAGCGCTATTCCCAACACTGATATTTTTAGTCGCAGTGGTTTATTTGCCGCAACCGAAGGAACTCAAGATGGTGGTTCTTTAAATGTTAATACTGGTCGCTTATTAATTAAAGATGGCGCCAGAATTTCTACGTCTACTCGTGGTAAGGGTGATAATAATATTCCCGGAGGTAGGGGAGGTAACTTAAATATTAATGCCTCTTCTTCGGTAGAAGTTAGTGGTGTTGGTAGCGTACAGCTAAACAGTAATAATCAAATAGCAACACGTGCATTTGCCAGTGGTATATTCGCTTTATCTGGAGAGGATAGACCCAATATAGCTGCTAGCGTTGCTACAGGTCAGGGAGGAGATATCAAAATTGAAACTGGAAAGTTAACTATTAGCTCTGGCGCACAAGTGTCGTCTGGCACACAGGGTTCGGGTAACTCTGGTAATATTACTGTGCAAGCAGATGCAATAGATACAAGTGGAGCATCAAATATTAGTCAGCAATTTAGTACTTTGGCTGCAACTTCCCGTGGCACTGGCAACTCTGGTAACATCACGATAAATAGCAGAAATTTAAAAGTCAGCGATGGAGCAGACGTTTCGGTAACGGCTTTTGGAACTGGAAAATCTGGAGAACTTAATGTCAAAGCTTCTGAGTCTATAGAATTAGTGGGTGCCAGCGTTATCCCCAACACTAACACTTTTAGTCGCAGTGGTTTATTTGCAGCAACCGAAGGAACCCAAGATGGAGGTTCCTTAACTGTTAATACTGGTCGTTTATTAGTTAAAGATGGCGCCAGAATTTCTGTATCCACTCGTGGTAAAGGTGATAATAATATTCCCGGAGGTAGGGGAGGTAACTTAACTATTAATGCCTCTTCAATAGAACTTACTGGTATTGGTAGGGTTGAACTAAACAATCAAACAGAGATACGTACATTTACTAGTGGTATATTTGCTTTGTCTGGAGAAGATAGACCCAATATTCGTGCGACCGAAGCTACGGGAACAGGTGGTAACTTGGAAATTAACACGGGTTTATTAAATATACGAGACGGAGCGGAATTATCGGTAAGCGGAAGTGGTTCAGGAACTGCTGGTAGACTTCAAGTACGAGCTACCTCAGTCAAGTTAAAAGATGGCGCCATTCGAGGTGCTACAGTACAAGGTACTGGCGCCAACACAACGCTAAATATTCGAGACTCTTTGCAGTTGCGTGGAAACTCCCAAATCTCTACGATTGCTGGAAATAATAGCAATGGTGGTAACATCACAATAAATGCAGGTGCAATAGCTATTTTAGAAAACAGCAGCATCAAAGCAGATGCTGGAAGACAAGGAGGTAATGTAAGCATTACAACTCAAGGACTTTTTGCATTTCCTGGCGCCATTACCTCCAGTTCTGAATTAGGAACTCAATTTAACGGTATCATCGAGATAAATCTTCCAGATGTCGGTTCAAACCAAGAATTAATCGACGTACCAGTAACTTTCTTCAGTCCAGAGAACCAAGTAGCATCAGCTTGCACCGCAGAAGTTGGAAAAAATCGTAATCAATTTATTATTACCGGAAGAGGTGGACTACCACCAAGTCCTACAGAACCACTTAATAGTGATGTAATATTTACAAATAATTCCCCTACAACTAGGCAAACTCAAAGTACTTTAGTTAAATATCCACAACCAGCTACAGGGTGGGGAGTCAATAACTTGGGTGAAGTTACTCTTACGGCAAATGCTGGCAACCAAGCATCTCAAACCCTACCCACAGCTAACTGCCATGCACGTTAAATTTTTAGTCATGTTAGGGTTATTAACTGTATGTGGAACATCACTAAAAGCGCGCGGGCAAAACATTCCTCAGAATGAAATTCCTAACCCAGTTACTCCACCTCAACCCCAAACTCCAGAACCTTTGCTTCCCCAAGAGGAACTGCTACAAATTTCTCCGGAATTAAGTATTCCTGGGCAAAAGTTTGATGACTTTAGTCAAATTACTGTTGAGCGTTTTGATTTTGATGGCTCTACTATATTTAATCAGGAACAACTACGTAAAGAAATCCTAGAATTTACAAACACAAAGCAACCTATAACTTTTACACAGTTGCTCCAAGCTGCCTCCAAAATAACTAACCTATATATAAGAGAAGGATACGTTACTTCCGGCGCCTAAATTCCCGAACAAACTCTCACAGGTTGTTTTGTCGGACAAACAAATAAAAGTTGTGTTGTTAAAATCCAAATTATAGAAGGTAGTTTACAAGAGGTAAGAGTAACAAGAGACCAAACAGGTACAAAACGATTAAATAATGATTATGTACGCGCGCGTTTAGAATTAGGCATTGGCAGACCTTTAAATATTCGGCATTTACGAGAAGCTTTACAGCTACTGCAACAAAATCCCTTAATAGACAGCATATCCGCAGAACTATCTGCGGGTACAGTTCCTGGTACTAATTTACTGAAAGTTACTTATAAAGAAGCAAAAACCTTTAAAGTTAGAATAATTGCCGATAATAGTAGAAACCCCAGCGTAGGCAGTTTTAGAAGAGGTATAGAAATTGAACAAGCCAATTTACTTGGATTTGGAGATAACTTAAATATAGGTTATAACAACACCGATGGTAGTAATGGCATAGACGCAAGCTACACTATACCAATAAATTCCCGTAATGGTACGATTAGTTTCAGCTTTAACAACACATTCAACAATATTATAGAACCGCCATTTGATAGCTTAGATATTGAGTCAAACTCTCGTAACTATGAAATTACCTTACGTCAGCCAATAGTGCAAAACGCGCGTGCTGAGTTTACTCAAGAACTTGCACTGGGTTTAACATTATCTCGAAGAGAAAGTAATACTTCAGTATTAGGAGTAGATTTTCCCATTTCTGTAGGAGCGGACGCAAGAGGAAACACTCGCATTTCCGCACTACGTTTTTTTCAGGAGTGGAGACGAAGCAGTTTTCAAGAAGTGTTTTTAGCCCGTTCTCAATTTAGTGTGGGAGTAGGTGCTTTGAATGCGACTATTAATAACGAGGCGCCTGATAGTCGTTTTTTTGCATGGAGAGGACAACTACAGTGGTTACGTTTACTTGGTTTTGAGACTAGTAACCCAAGAGTAACTCCTAGACTTTTAGTTCGTTCTGACGTACAACTAGCAGACAGAGCTATCGTACCATTAGAGCAGTTTACATTAGGAGGTATATTTAGCGCGCGTGGTTATCGTCAAGATGCACTGTTTAGCAATAATGGGATTTTTGTTTCAGCAGATTTACAATTACCTGTTTATAGTACCAACTCAGGGGAAAACGTTTTACAGGTAATTCCATTCGTTGACTTTGGAACAACTTGGAATAATGGGAGTGAAAGCAATACAAATCCTATTAATACATTAGCCTCTGTAGGTTTGGGTTTACAATGGCGAATGAGTGAACGATTCAGCGCGCGTATAGATTATGGTATTCCTTTAATTGAAATTGAGTCGAGGGACAGAACATGGCAAGAAAAAGGTCTGTACTTTACCATGCAGTACAATCCATTTTAAAACCAATATTTTTAGCATTATTAACGTTAGCTTTTAGTTTAATTGCACCAGTTTTAGCATCCAATGGTTTACAATTAGAACAGCAAGGCGCCTCATATTACAATACAGGAAACTTTGCCGAAGCTGCTCAAGTATGGCAACAAGCAGCAGACGCATATGGAAATGATACAGAAGGTAAAAATAGAAATCTCATTAATAAAGCCAAAGCATTGTACTCTTTAGGACTTTATCCAGAAGCGTGTAATCAAATTCCTAAAATTTATACGAACAAATTAACTTGCGACAAACTTGTTAGCAATAATCAAAACATTAATAAAATTTTAAAAATTTTAAATATCCAAATACAGCAAAATCGTAACCAGGTAGCTAGCTTACATCTTCTTGGTGATATACTCTCAAGATTCGGCGAATTTGAATTATCAAAGCAAGTTCTACAAAAAAGCTTAGAAGCATCCCAAAAATATCCAGAATATCAAAGCGCTATATATATTAGTTTAGGTAACTTAGAGCGTAATTTCGCAAATAAAAGTAGAGATAGCTTAGAATATCGAAAAGTAGTAGATGCTATTAAATCTAAAAATATTTTAAGTTTATATGAGCAAGCAGATAAGCAAGCAGATGACAAAGTAGATGACAAAGCATATAACAAAGCATATAACAAAGCATTAGAAAATTATAATTTAGCTAGGAAGCAAGCTTCAGTATTAACTCTAACTCAAGCAGACCTAAATGAATTTAGTTTGTTAGTAGAGAATAAACAATGGTGGACTGAACAGATACTCAAAATTCAAAATGACCCTTGGCAAGAATTACAAGACAAAAGAGATACAAGATTAGCCATCATACAGCAAAACATAGAATCTCGTTTAGGCAACTTACCTCAAACACGCGAATCAATATATGCTGTTATTAATTTTAGTAACAGTTTGATGAATCTAAATGCAATTAATCATAAGCTTAATAATAAACAATTTTTCCCACCACAAAAAATTGCTCAAATATTATCTACAGCTATAAAACAAGCACGTAACATAGGGGACAAACAAGCAGAAGCGTTAGCATTAACTAACTTAGCAACACTATATGAACCGCAAGTCACTAACTCAAATACATTAACTCAACCAGAAATACTCAATTTAACTACAGCACAAAAACTAACAGAACAAGCTCTAAGTTTATCCAACGACATTAACGCCGATAAACGTCAAATATTATACCGTCAAAGGCATCAATTAGGACGTATTCTCAAAGCTAAGGGAGATATAAAAGCTGCGTTATCATCTTATGCAGAAGCATGGAATATACTCCAGTCACTACGGGCAGACTTAGTAACAAGTGCAGATAATCAGTTTTCCTTTCGTCAAAACGTAGAACCTATATACAGAGAATTTATCGATTTACTATTGCAAGCTGATAGAAATAAAATTGATACAAGCAAACTGGTATTACAAATAGAAGATAAAAATAAGGCGCCTAAAAATAGTTTAGATATAGCTCGTCTTGTCATGCAATCTCTACAATTAGCAGAATTAGACAACTTTTTTCAAGAACCATGTTCCCCACCTGTAGATAAACCAGTTCAAATTGACAATATAGATAAAAATGCCGTAGTTATCTATCCAATTATCCTAGAAAATAGCCTAGAGGTAATTCTATATCAAGCAGGTCAAACAACAAGTCGTAGTAGTGTTGTTGTTCCAAAAAAAGATGTAAAAAAGACTATAGAAGATTTAGCAAGCCTTATATATAATAATACTCAATTAGAACCCGATTCAGCTTACCTTATCCACACAGGAGGTAAACTAGACGACTCAGACAGAAAAAAACTAGAATGTAACAAGGAAAAATTTAAAGAGCATTCTCAAAAAATATATAATTGGCTAATAAGACCTTTAGAAGAAAATAATCAATTAAACCAAGAAAAAATTAAAACACTAGTATTTATATTAGATAGAGCTTTCCAAAAAATTCCTATTACTGCTTTGCACGATAGTATCAACGACGAATATTTAGTTGAAAAATATAATATAGTTTTAAACATAGGTCAGGAACTCATTAAACCCAAACCGCTCCAGCCAAACAATATAAAAATTTTAGCAGCGGGTGTTAGTAAAACACAAATTGTTGACGAGGAGAAATTTCCAGCACTTAAAGGTGTCGAAGAGGAATTGAAAAATATTGAGGAATTGAAAGTAAACCCGAAACCTAAAATAGTTCGCACAGAAGGTTTCAACAAAAACAACTTGCTTGCCCAAATTAAAGCTTCTCCCGATATTGTACACTTAGCAACGCATGGAGTTTTTAGTTCCAGTAGAGAGCGAACATTCCTCGTAACTGGCGATAAGAGTAAGATAACAGTAGATGATTTTCAGAATTTACTTAATCCTCAAGGTCGGGCAAGAAATAAAAACATCGAATTACTTGTTCTTAGTGCTTGCCAAACAGCATCTGGAGACGAGCGCGCGGCTTTAGGTATGGCAGGAGTTGTGATACGCTCTCAGGCAAGTAGTACCATTGCTAGTTTATGGCCAGTATTAGACACTGCCACTGTGAAATTGATGAAAGAATTTTATCAAAATTTGATAACCCAAAAAATGCCTAGGGCAGAAGCGCTACGTAACGCTCAAATAACTCTCTTAAAAGATGAAAATTATAATCATCCCTATTATTGGGCGCCTTTCATTTTAGTAGGTAATTGGCTGTAATTGTGGAACAGAATTCCTAGGCTGTTCTACGGTAATTTCAAACGTTTGCGCGCTTCTATTTCACCATCTATTGCTGGCTTATAATTCTTTTTGAAACTAAGCGCTTTTTCAAAAGCGTCTAGTGCTTCTTGAGTTTGATTTAAATGCAGGTGAGCATCACCTTTATTACTCCAAGCTGCAGCACAAGTATCTATCTCAACATTTTTTTCATCTGTGTCTAGTTTTGTTGCAAGCCGAGATTTACAAATTGCAATAGTTCGAGTAAAACTTTTAATTGAGTCTTCATATTGCTTTGAGGCAAATTCAGCATTTCCTAAGCAAAGCCAAGCACCAGAATAATTATCATCAATTTGAGTTGCTTCAAAACAAGAATGAGACTGCCTTACGATATCTTTTAGTTGACCATACGTATATCCTTGATTAACCCAGGCTTCTATAATTTTTTGGTCAATTTTTATAGCTTTGCCTAACGGAAAAATTGATCCTGTAGGATAGGCGTCTCGCCTGTCCATCTATTTGTAGGACATCTGGGACAGATATCCTACGAGATAACAAACGGAT
>NZ_JBXXZH010000305.1:0-4607 GCF_059640475.1 Calothrix sp. CBUCES-K 9914 | reverse complement strand
ACCTTATTCTTCCGCATCCTTCTGCCCTCTGCCCCCTGCCCTCTGCCTTTTTTCGTGCCATTCACCCTTGCCCTTCACCTGGACTTTCTACACCAACGGTTCCACCATGTAGTTCGACTAAGTGACGGACAATTGCTAATCCTAAACCTAGCCCACCAAACCTTCGAGTTGTGCTGCCATCTTCTTGGCGGAAGTAGTCAAATACATGGGGAAGAAATTCGGGTTTAATACCAATACCATTATCGTTGACAATAATTTGGGCTGTATTAGCTGTATTATTTAGGCGGCGCCTTAATTCAATATTAACTTGTCCTCCTTGTGAAGTAAACTTAACGGCGTTAAAGAGAAGATTCCAAACTATTTGCTGTAATCGATTTGCATCACCTGATACTTGTCCTACATTTGGTTCAAGCAATGCGTATATTTGAATTGATTTAGCTTGTGCTGCTAGCTGTACAGTTTCCATTGCCGCCTGAATAGTTGGCGCCAAATTAATTGGGCGAACATTAAGGGCGAGTTTGCCTTGTAAAATTCGGGAGACATCAAGTAAATCTTCGATTAGCTCCGATTGTAATTTGGCGTTGCGTTCAATGGTAGCCAAGCCTTGAGCAGTTTTCGCTTTATCTAACTTGCCCGTTTGAAGCATATTTGACCAACCTAAAATGGGGTTTAGAGGCGAGCGCAATTCATGGGATAATACTGCTAAAAACTCATCTTTAATTCGGTTGGCTTGTTTTAATTGCTCGGCTTGTTGCTGGATTTGTTCATTTTGTTGCCGTTGCGCGGTTTTGTCCTGCAAAATTTTTACAAATCCCTGTACGTCGCCCACTTCTGAAAGCAACGGCATCACTAAACCACTTCCCCAAAAGCGACTGCCATCAGAGCGTACATGCCAACGTTCATTTTCCGCACGTTCAAGAGTTAAGGCAAGTTGCATCTCCTGTTCAGCTTTTCCAAGCTCCTTATCTTCAGGTGTAAAAATCATCTTACCGCTACAACCTAAAGCTTCTGTTTCTGTGTAACCCAAAAGCCTTTAGGCGCCGGAATTCCAACTAGAAATAGTGCCGTTTAGATCAAGGGTGAAAATAGCGTATTCTTTAGCACTTTCAACCATAAGGCGGAAACGAGATTCACTATGGCGCAAAGCTTCAAGAGCCTGCTTGCTATCAGTAATATTACGGAAGTAAATTGTAATCCCATTGGTGGCTGGATAAGTGTGAACTTCATACCAACTATTATGGTCTGGGTAAAACGCCGTTACTGACCCAGCCACGCGGTCACGCATCGCGCGCCAATAAAGTTGCTCAAATTCGCTACCATCAAGTCCTGGAAACGATTCCCAAATAACTTTGCCAAGCAATACATCAGCACTACAATCAAGTAACTGTTCCGCTGTCTGATTTACATATGTAAATTGCCAATTGTAATCAAGTGCTAAAAATCCATCTTTAATACTCTCTAGGATATTTCGGCTTTGCTCCTCGCTTTCGGTTAAAGCGACTTCCGCAAGTTTGCGCTCAGTGATATTGGTAAATAAAATAGCGAACTTATGGCTTTGGGCTTCGCCAATAGGAAAAGCGTTAACATCAAACCAACGGTTCATGGCGATTGATTGATTTTCAAACCGAACGGGTTGACCTGTCTGTACTACTTTGCCATAAGTTTCAAACCAGAAGGGTTCTAGGTTGGGGACGAGAAAACGCATGGTTTTACCTGTTGCTTCCCGAAGCCCCGTCATCATTTCAAATACTGGGTTAACTGTAATGAAGCGATAATCATATGGTTTATTGTTTTCGTCAAACAGCATTTCGCAAATGCAAAAGCCTTGGTCAATTGACTCGAACAATGTGCGATATTTTTCTTCAGATTCGCGCAACGCTGTTTCAACGCGCGTGCGTTCCAATTTCTGAAAGATGCGGTTTGCTAATTCCTGCATCAATTTAATTTCGTCTTCGCGCCAATTATAAGGCTGTGAATGAAAGACGGTGAGCGAAAATTTCCACTCTCCATCTCGAATTAAAGGTGTATTAAGTTCGGCGCCAATGCCAAGATTTTGGAAGCGTTGTGGGTCAACAATACGCGCGTCATTATTAACGTTTCTTACAACAACTGGTTTTCCGGCTTTAGCATCTTGTATAAATTTGGCTCTGACATACTCTGAGATGCGATAAACCCCTACCAAGCTAGGTATATCATCTTGATGCCAACTATACTCATTTACCGCTTGGTCTGCCGCTAAGTTGATTTGGGTGAAGACACAGCTTGAAGTATTCAGATAACTATTTAACCGTTTGCCCACCGATTGTACGATTTCGTCTACATTATTTATACTTACCAAATCTTGACTAATTTTGTCAAGAAATTGGGCATTAAGTTCCGCGCGTTTGCGCTCGGTGATATCTTGAATTGACCAACGGGCACCAACGAACTGCCCTTTCTCATCGCGCACGGCAATTGCAGTAATAGCAACAGGAATTGGATTTTGATTTACAGGCTTTAAACTAAGTTCATCGGTTTGTAGCTGATGCTGTTGTCGTAAGTCATAAAACAGATTTCTGAAAGCGCGACAATCTGGTTTAGAAACATAAACTACCAACGGTACACCAACTAAGTAGCTTGGGTCGCGACCAATTAAAGCAGCAATTTGACAATTTGCTTCAGTAATGTTTCCAACTGCATCAGTAACTACATAGCCAGTTGGCGCAAAGTTGAATAAATCTTGATATCTTTGTTTTTCTATTACGATAGCTTCCTGAGCAATAGCCAGTTCTTCATTTTGTTGGCGTAGTTCTTCTTCCGCAACTCGAAGTTCTTCTAGGGTTATCGTCAACTCCTCGTTTACCTGTTCTAGTTCTTCGGCTTGCTTGGGTTCTTGGGTTGAACGTAATGCCCGTACTACAGATGGTACTAATCGCCCTAACCGTTGCTTGAGTATATAATCTGTGGCGCCACTTTTAAGCGCTGCAATTTCTAGCTCTTCGTCCAAACTGCTAGAAACAAAAATAAATGGAACATCAGGACTTTTTCTCTTGGCAATTTCTAGAGCAGAGAGTCCATCTAAATCAGGCACCGTATAATCAGCTAAAATCAGGTTAAATTTAATGCACTCTAGTGCCGCAACAAAATCGGAGCGGGTTTCTACTCTCAACAACTCACAGTCAATGGCGCCATCAAGTAGGGTGGCTTTAATTACATCGGCACCCTGGAGATTGTTTTCAAGTAAGAGAAACCTAAGTAACTTCATATCAAAGGCACAATCTCAGAATTGAAGGATAATAGCATTCGTAATCAATGCTGATGTGCAATATACCATTAGTACTAGCTCAAATCAACTCTACCCAAAGAAGTAGAAAGTTCTCAAATTATTAGGATTTTCTACACAAGCGCAGTGTTTACCCTGAATTATTTGTCTATAAATAGTTACTGCCTTTGCGTATAAGATAGTTGCTTTTGAGCGTGCTTTGATAGCCATAACATATAACTCTGTTGAGCAATGACTGCATACTGATAGTTTTTCTGCATAAGTTAATGATTCTCGTGCGTACATTTGTACGAGCAAACCATGCTGCTGAATAAGTTGACTACATTCGTATATATAAAATTTGTCATCGCTTTTTAGAGACTTTCCCAAAGCTACAATTTGCAAACCATGCTTATATGTAGTGAGTGCATGTAGCTGTGCTAGCTGTATGTTAGCGTCTGATATTTCGTGCATAAATTTCGTTTGATTATAAGTTACTTGGCATTTTGCACTACTGTGTTTCCTAAAACATCACCACAAGGTAGAGATGCATATTACATTTTGCTGTATTCGTCAATGCAAAATATTTTGCAAGAATTAATTTATTTTTTGATTTTAAAAATGATAGGAGTCAAGTAATGTGAGAAGATGAGAAGTAGAGCTAATAGGTTGTTGAATTTTCACGTTTTATGAATGAAGTGTTATATGGTTAATTAAATATAATTTTTTGCACTATTCTTTTTTATACCTAGAGATATAAAATTTATCTATCTAAGGTTGTAAACAAGGTTAGTTTTTACCCTGCATAACCGTGCGATTGATATAAATACGTGTGGCAATATCATTTTGTTTTACTTTGCCATTGATACTTTCATTCGACTCAACGTTTCATGCATCGGTGCTTGCAAAAGAGCAACACGTGCGGTGCCGAACAACCTTTAGTATTACCAACAAATTGATAAAATATTTTGTATAAATGCTCACCATATATATTAATATTAATATATATTATAATTGTAAAAAAAGGCTGAATTTATTACATACCAAGAAATTATTTAAAACACTATTTCGCTTCTATATTTGATTTTATATATCTTTAGATAGAGCAAGTAAATACTATTTATCTTTAAAAACAAAGGAAGCAGCAGTTAAATAATCTTTTTAAGACTGACATTATGCTAACATCCAATGATATAAAAATAGATAAATTCGCTGACACTCAGCGCAACGGTGTAGAAAATCGTCATGCATTTCATGATGTTGAAGCAGCACTTGCCTATGCCGCAATACAAGCAACCGCATTAGGATTATTTATACATCAAATGGCAGGGTTTGATGTTCCTTCTTCAAAAGAAGTTTATAGTAT
>NZ_JBXXZH010000304.1:0-10037 GCF_059640475.1 Calothrix sp. CBUCES-K 9914 | reverse complement strand
CGCCGTCTTTGCGAGATTTTTGGGCAAATATTGCTGATGGTGATGCGGTATTCGATTATTCAGGATTCCCGAAGGAACTTAGTAGTTATTTACAAAAGTATGGTGCAGTAACGCCAGATGGTCATCCGGCGTTGATTGATAATAATATTTCATTGTTGTTGTAGTGGACGACAGATGCCAAACACGGTTGTGAAAGCGTGAATGAAAGTTCTGCCTTTGACAGGGCCTATTTCACCACCACAGAAAAACCCGCTTAGGGGAATGTTATCGAGGTAACGGTGGAACATATGCGAGTCAAAGTTGGGTTGACTGTAAAGTCCTTCACCGCGTCCCAAACAAGAAAACATTAAGGCGCCGATGGGAGTGTTTTCTTCAAAATGCTCTTTCTGATACTTTTGTAATAAAAATTCTAAGTCTTCGGCGCTGGTTTGGGAGTCACGAATATGAAATTGTAACCGCTGTCCGGGACGAACTACGTCACCAATAGCAATGGCGCCAGCTGAGGGGTCAACACCAAGAATGCTGCGGATTAAAAAGTCTCCTTGCTGTAGCTCGCTTTTAAACTCGTCCATCGCGACTCCAACAAATAACCAGTTCTGCGCGAGCATTCTTTCTTCCTCGCTGAGGTCGGCAACCAAGTCGCGCAATACAGCTAATGGAACTTTATCATTCAGTTCAAGAATAATATTGCGGTCGCCTCTGGTAACTTGGAGTGTTTCACCTATTGGTCGGCATCCTTGGGCGACTATTGTATCCAAAACTATATTGCCGGTCAATGCGACTCCAACCAAACCATCACGATACATTTTATTGTTGCAAAACAAAGCAACGCGACTGCCAAACCCACCATTACCACTGGCTTGACCACCTAACGTTACCGAACCAGGATAAGCAAAATCAATACCTTGCAGCAAATCGTTGACGCCTGTTGAAAAGGTTCCCGAAAATAGGATAAATTTTGGTATCGGGTTTGGCGCCACACCAATTAACTCAACCCAAGCATCGGGAGAACTGTCTAAATCTGGCAATTCGTCAAGGGTAATATGAAAAACTTGTACATCAACACCTGGTAAGTAAGCTAAAGTCAACGACAGTGCTGGTGAGGCCTCTAGTTCCTGAGTGTGATTCTGGTTATTTGTCCCAACTATACCGCCACCACTGCAACCAATTAACACAGGCACAGAAAGCTTTTCTGCTAACAACGGTAACAAGCGCGAGTACTCGCTTGTAAATGCACTGGAAATAAACACCATTCCAAAATCAGCTTCATGCGTCAATTGTGAAGTAGCTTTTTCTACTACTTCATTAATAGCGGCTTCTAATGATGGACGGGTTGATAGGGCATTAGCCCATTGCATTCGTGCCATGAGTTTGTATTTGGCGATAGTAAAGAGCGTAGTGTTATTACCTCATCTTAGACTTAAAATTATGGTATATCGGGTTTTGCCGTAAAAATTATCAACTTCACATCTAAGGAACTAGGGTTTGCGAAAAAACCTGATTTCTAACCTAAATCTTAAAAAATCACGCGCTTATTCAGAATTGGTATAAATTCTCATATATTGATAGTATTAAGAAGTTGAGCATAGGAATATGTACTCAGACGTAGCGTTGACTCGCTAGAATAAAGAGTACATCAACCTAAAACGTCTTTTGTCCATCAAATCTATACTGGTACAATCAAAAATCATTTATTTGACAATCATTTAAGGTAATACCAATGAGCGATATCCAAGAAAGAATCCAACAAGAACTTGAGCAAGCCCGTGCTGTTTGCGATGCAACAGGTGATGGGTCTACTGATTGCGCTGCTGCCTGGGATGCTGTTGAAGAACTTCAAGCCGAAGCTTCACACAAACGTCAGCAAAAACCAAAAAGCTCTCTTGAGAAATACTGCGACGATAACCCTGAAGCTGCTGAGTGCAGATTGTACGAAGAATAATATTATACCTTTACGTACAACTAGGGTTTTATTGGTATAGTTTTAGTGCGTTGTAGAGATCGGAAATTTCCGGTCTCTACATCTTAGCACTTAGAATATAATGGTCATATTTTTTATTTTGTCTACTTATGGGAAATCAACCTTGGTATCGTGCGCTAGTGTGGCTTGATTATCGACTAGCTATATTATTTACAGTAGTTATTCCTTTAGTTTTGGTAATTTGGGCATTCGTACAAAAAAACCAATCAATACAGCATTTGTTACTGATTTACTGGCGGGTTGCTAGTTTGCTTGCAATTACGCTTTATTTAATGATTGCTCAGTACCCGGTTGCTTTTCTTTCTGGCTTGATGGCAAAGATTTTGATCCCCATTGCGTTATGGTTTTGGGTAGACTTGAATGATGAAATTGACTATCAGTCAGGTGCCTTGAAGTTTGTTTTTACGTCATGGCGGTGGGCAACGACATTTTACAGTATTTTAGGCGCCCTTCTTTTGGTTCCATCACTCGGTTGTGGTTTCTCGGATGCAGCTGTCAAGTCTAGTAGCTGTCAAGTCTGGTTAGAGGCGCCCTTAATGTATAAAGATATTTTCCATGCTAATACGAAAGTACCTTTTTTAGGAATACTAGGTATCATAAGTCTAATAATTTACGTTATTTACTTGTGTTATTTTGTTATTGTTAAGCTCGGTAAGCAGGGACGGTCGGCAACCGAACAATAAGCACAGATATAGTTAGTTTAATATTGGCTTAAAATTCCCGATGCCCATGTGTTGTTCGGGAAAAAAGCCATTTAAAGATGATGATGAATTCAATTGAGAAACGGCTCGAACAGTATACAATAAAGTATCCTCAACTCGTACTGGTAATTACGGTTGAAATAAATGGAGAGTCAGACGAAATTACCATATTTAAGGGATTTTCGAGTTCTTTAATGCGTGGAACACCTTTTGACCCAGATGTGTCGGTTTTACCAAATGATGCTAATATACTTAACATCGATTTAGTTGCTAGTCCTTACAATCCTCAAGCCCCTCGTTATATCGAACAAGGGTTATCTTGGGAAGCTATGCAAGCTCGACTTCAGTAAAGCTTGGCGTTTAATGTTCCTGGTTTCAGTACAGGCAATGAATTAATGTTAACAATGTTCATCTGCGTGACGTATCAAGATATTGTAAAAAGTCTAACTGCTTGTTACCCAATCGCAAAATTATGTTAACTTATTATGAATAATCATAAATGATCGAATAAATAGCTTTTTAAGTATCTACTCCAGGGTAGATTTTTGTTTTAAATGCCGTGAGCAAGTATCTGGTGAGGCAAACGCATTCCTAACCGCGTTTGTTCAGGTTTTTTATACTTTGTCGCATACCCCTCCCCCATAATCACTCCATAATCATGAATACAGCGGTGACTCTACTTACAGAAGAAATGCTTCAAGAAAAGCAGTCTTTGAGGCTAATAACTCGTCAAATGATAGTCATTCTCGACTTTGGTTCTCAGTACTCCGAACTGATAGCTCGTCGAGTTCGCGAAACTCAAGTATATTCGGAAGTCCTTTCCTATCGCACCACAGCAGAGCAAATTCGTCAACTAAATCCCAAAGGAATTATTCTTTCTGGTGGTCCAAGCTCAGTTTATGACAAAGGCGCCCCACATTGTGACCCAGAAATATGGCACTTGGGTATACCCATTATGGGAGTTTGCTACGGAATGCAATTGATGGTGCAACAACTGGGTGGAGAAGTATCGCGCGCCAATAGAGGTGAATATGGAAAAGCCTCGTTACAAATCGATGATGCAACAGACTTATTAATAAACGTCGAAAATGGTACAACAATGTGGATGAGTCATGGAGACTCAGTAAGCACGATGCCATCAGGATTTGAATTGTTAGCGCATACCGACAATACACCCTGTGCTGCGATTGCAAATCATCAAAAGAAATTGTATGGAGTTCAGTTTCACCCAGAAGTTGTTCACTCGCATGGTGGAAGCGCTCTAATTCATAATTTTGTTTATGACATTTGTGAGTGCGAACCAACTTGGACAACTGCTGCGTTTGTAGAAGAAGCAGTTCGTGAAATTCGCGCGCGCGTTGGTAACAAGCGAGTTTTACTGGCATTATCTGGAGGAGTTGACTCTTCAACGCTGGCATTTTTGTTGTACAAAGCAATTGGCAACCAACTAACATGTATGTTCATCGACCAAGGTTTTATGCGGAAGCTGGAACCAGAAAGGTTGGTGAAATTATTTAAAGAAGAGTTTCATATACCCGTTGAGTATGTCAACGCGCGCACACGGTTCTTAGATGCGCTCAATGGAATTACAGACCCAGAAGAAAAGCGACGTATTATTGGACATGAATTTATTCGAGTATTCGAGGAAGAGTCAAAACGGTTAGGACCATTTGATTATTTGGCACAGGGAACGCTATACCCTGATGTTATCGAGTCTGCTGATACAAATGTAGACCCACAAACAGGTGAGCGAGTGGCCGTCAAAATCAAAAGTCATCACAACGTTGGCGGATTACCGAAAGACTTACGCTTTAAACTAGTTGAACCGCTTCGCAAGCTTTTTAAAGACGAAGTGCGTAAAGTTGGACGTTCGATAGGTTTACCTGAAGAAATTGTTAAGCGTCACCCATTTCCCGGGCCTGGTTTAGCAATTCGTATCTTAGGCGAAGTTACAGCTGAAAGGTTAAATATATTACGCGATGCTGATTTAATTGTTCGGCAAGAGATTAACCAAAATGGGTTATATCACCATTGTTGGCAAGCGTTTGCAGTATTATTACCAATCAGAAGCGTAGGTGTAATGGGCGACCAGCGTACATATGCGTATCCGATTGTCCTCCGAATTGTCACTAGTGAAGATGGAATGACGGCAGATTGGGCCCGCATCCCTTATGATGTTTTGGAAGTAATTTCTAACCGTATAGTCAACGAAGTTAAAGGTGTTAACCGCGTTGTGTACGACATCACATCCAAACCACCTGGAACTATTGAGTGGGAATAGAACCACGTAGGATAGGCATCTTGCCTGTCTTAGAAATAAGTGGCCTGTCCTAGAAATAACTAGCCTGTCCTAGAAATAAGTGGGCTGTCCTAGAAATAAGTGGGCTGTCCTAGAAATAAGTGGGCTGCCCTAGAAATAAACGGACAGGCGGGACGCCTATCCTACGGGATTAAAAACTTGAAAAGTCCAAGATATTTGATAGCGCAAAGCAATAATCATTATTTGCAGCTTTGCAGTAATCAATTATTTGGACTTGTAATAGCGTGTGTAATTCGTGATTAAACTGAATGGTAAAAGAATATAACAGCGTTTCGCTTCGGAAAAATCACTGAATAAAATTTTTTATATTTTTTAATTTGCTAGTTTATGCTTAGATCGAATTATGTAACAAATTACACAAAATTTACAATTTGATTAAGACAAAGGTAATTGAATAGTAAAAGTACTACCCTGACCTTCACCTGGACTTTTAGCGGTGATTGTACCACCATGTAGCTCGATAATGTGTTTGGCAATTGTTAGTCCTAGTCCTAAACCCTGGCGCCTACTACTGGAGCTATCTTGCTGATAACGTTCAAAGATTTGAGGTAAAAATTCAGGCTTAATACCGATGCCAGTATCTTTAATGGCAAGTTGGATGTAATTTGGGTGTTGATTTTTTTCTCGGCTTTGCCTACGGGATAGATATACTTCAATGCTTCCGCCTAAGTAGGTAAACTTAATTGCGTTGGATAGCAAATTTCCCAAAACTTGCTGCAAACGGTTAACGTCACCAGTTACAAGAGGTATTGAGTTATCAAGTACGGTGACGAAGCGAATATCTTTAGCGTTGGCTTCAGGATAGGCTGCTTCGATAGCAGTTGTGGTGATAGTGTAAAGGTTAACAGGAGCTAATTCTAATTGCAGTTTGCTTCGGAGAATGCGCGACATGTCGAGTAAATCTTCGAGAAGTTTTGCTTGCGACCTAGCGTTACGTTCAATTGTTTGAAGTGCTTTTTGAGTTGCCGCTTCATCGAATTTGCGCGTTTGAAGTAACTTTGTCCATCCGAGAATTGCATTCAGAGGGGAACGCAAATCGTGTGATACCATCGCAACAAATTCATCTTTCGCTCGGTTGGCTGTTTCTGCCCTTTCCCGCGCTTGTTCTTCGAGTTCTAACAAATACTTGTAACGTTCTTCGCTTTGCCGCAGTGCAATTTCAGTACGTTTAAGCTGAGTTAGATTTATGATAAAGCAGGCACTATAACCATCTTTGTCTCTACCTTCGATTTGCGCGATACCAAGTAAGATAGGTATCCGCGTACCGTCGGAATGAAAATATTCTTTTTCAAATGGAGTACAAAAGCCATTTCGCTGTAATTCTTGAACTTTGGAAGCGTCGAGTTCTTTATATTCTGGTGGCGTCATTGTATCCCAACGCAGCGCTCCAGTCTCTATGTCGGCGCCAGTATAGCCAAACATTTCTAAAAAAGCATTGTTAGCTTCATAAATACAACCACTGGTATCACCAAAATAAATCCCTACAATATTCGAGTCAACAAGGCGCCGAAACTTAGCTTCACTTTCACGCAATGCAGTTTCAGACGCTTTGGCAGCCGTAACATCCGTAGCAACACCAACAATACGCTTTACATTTCCCTCAGAATTACGAACAATTTTAGCTTTATCTTGTACATAGCAATAGTTTCCATCTTTAGAACGTACTCGGTACGATAAGCTAAAACAATCTTGCTGGGCAGTTAAAGCTTCAAGACTATTTTTTAAACCCCCAATATCATCAGGATGAACTAAGGAATACCACCACTCAACAGTTGGCTTTACTTCTAGTGAGTCATAACCAAAAATCCGCGTTATTCCATCACTACGTTCTACTGTTTTACCTTCTCTATCCCAATCATAAATCATGCTATTAACAGCACGTGCCGCTAATATAAAGCGTTCGTTACTTCGACTCAGTGAGTTCTCAATTCGTTTACGTTCTGTAATATCAAGCGCAGTACCAACAATTTGACGCGGTGAATTATCAGGGTTACGAGTAAAAATTACTTCTTTACTAAACAACCATCGCCATTCCCCGTTTTTATGTCGCATCCGATACTCAGTTTCAAACGTTTCTCCATCCTGAAGTGTATTAAAACGGCTAAGAAGTTCGGGTAATCGCAGTACATCCTCTGGATGCAGAAGTAAAGTGAACAACTGTGTGCCCATACCCTCTATTTCAGATGTGGTATAACCTAACACTTCGCCAATTTGACGGTTGACGTAAACATTACGTTGTTCGACAAAATCATAAACGTATAGTAAACCTGGTGTAGCTGTAGCAATGCGCTCAATAAAGTCTTCAACTTGCTTTTTTGCTGTAATATCACGCCATGAAGCAACAAAACCATCTTCCATTTTGGAAACCCGCATATCAAAGACGCACGTTTGAAGTTGCTTACCAAAAAAATCAGTATAAACAAATGATTCCTTAATTAATGGCTGACCAGTTTCAACGACACGACAGTACTCATCGAATAACCCATTAGTACGTTGCGCTGGAAATAATTCAGATAGTAACTTTCCTACCTGCTCCTCTTTACTCAACATATTAGCTTCGCAAGCAGCAGCATTAACGTATTCAAACCGAAAGTCTAATATATTACCATCACTATCGCGAACTGCTGAATAAAAACCAAAACAATCGAGTGAATTTTCGATAGAAGTGCGGAAACGTTCCTCGATTCTAATTAATTGGCGCAGTAAACGTATATTTTCAACTGCGGAGTGCAATGTTGAGCGTAGAATATCGGGTGTCGTCTCACACTTGACCAAATAATCTTGTATACCACTTTTCATCGCTTTGACAGCGACTGCTTCGTTACCCTGTGCGGTTATCATTATCGCAGCCGGCATTGTAGCGCGCGCTTGCTGTATCTGTTGCTTTAATTGGGATATTAGCTCTAACCCATCAATATCGGGTAGTAAAAACTCCAGTAAAATTACATCTGGCTGAAAACGGCGCCATGACTCCAAACCACTTTCTCCCGTTTCAGCCTCGACAATTGTATAGTTATATTTCGCGTCTTGCTGTAAACAACGGCGGTAAACCTCCCGGTCATCTGGAGAATCGTTAATGATGAGAACGGTTAGTTCTTGAGTCATGTTGACCACACAACAGTATTAATAGATACAAGTTTTAAGAAATTATTGACTTAGCTGAACAGCAACAAGTACATAAAATATAATTCCCCACGCACTATTAATAACATGTTTCAATATCTTACGAATTTAAAGAAATTGTAAATACCAGCGTTGGAGTAGGGTGCGTGACACCACCAGATGATTGCTTCGTTTAAGAATTGTTATGGTGTCACGCACCCTACTCAAAACTAATTTGGTTGGATAAATAACTTGGGGGTTCGACGTGTATCAAAATTCTGGCAGGGGTAAAGCGTTGTTCTAAGAGTGTTTCGACTTGCTCGGTAATGCGGTGAGAGGTTTCAACGTCGGTCGCATCTACAATTAAATGCATTTCAATAAAAACTTGGCGCCCGACAACACCGCGCGAGGCAATATCATGACAATTGACAACTCCGGGAACTGAAAGTGCTAGTGAATGAATAACTTCAGGAGCAATTGCCATTTCGTCAACAAGCCAAGGTAAATTTTCTTTCAAGACTGTCCACCCACTCCAAAGCACCAATAATGCAACTGGAAAGGATAATACAATATCTAGCCATTGATATCCTAACCACACGCCAATCAATCCAGCTATAACCGATATGGTTACCCAAATATCACTCATTGTGTGGGTTGCATCAGCAATCAAAATATGACTTTTAACCCGTTTACCTACACGACGTTCATAAAACGCTACAAAAATATTAATACCCAGAACCAGCAGCAGTATCCACAGTTCAGGCGCCGAAATTGTTACTGGTTTAGCACCGTTGGTTATTCTTTCAATGGCACCTTGAACAATTTCAAAGCAGGCAATACCCAAAAAAGCAGCAATTCCCAATGCTCCCACAGCTTCAAATTTTTGATGTCCGTAGGGATGCTCACGGTCAGGATGAGGAGAAGAAAAGTGACTGGTAATCAATCCCAATACATTATTTGCACTATCAGTAACGCTATGTAGCGCATCCGCAAGCAAGCTTAGGGAACCTGTCATAGTTCCAACAACTGCTTTTATAACCATTACAAAAATATTCAGTAATAGTGTAATCAATAAAACTCTTCTAACAACAGTACGATTGTCATAGCTCATACAGTATTTTTTGCATCCATACCTCTACTTATACTGTAGAACAAATAACACAGAATAAATACTACAAACCCTTGCAAACTATAGCTTTTAGATTTATTTAGTCACTATATTTACTTTGGTTTGTTGCAAGTCTTTATCAAACTTAAACTTAATTAAATAAGTCGTTATCTTAATTTGTCACTTCTAGTAATTGATTTTTTATGGCATTAATCTTAGCTATGCTGTAATTATTTTTGTTTCTTTAGAAATAAATCTAAAGTCGTACATTTGTATGTGAGGCATAGCCCTACTTACTTACCACTCCAGAGGGTAAGATGATAAATCATAAACTGCCGATAATCCGCATGTCATCAACACATTTAACGCTAAATCTAGGCGAAGGTTCAGTTACATTCAGCTTTTCTCCAGAAGCTGCGCGCGACCTCTCTGCTGCACTCAACCAATTAATAAGCAGTATAAAAGCAGTCTCAGCAGCAAAAACTCAACCTGGCGCCAAACCAACTCCTCAGCGTCCTGTCGAGTATAGATATACAGGGGAAGTTTTCCTAGAAATTTTTTGTAATCCCAATATCTGGGCAACACCTTTTGCTGCTAAAGTTCTCATAACCGTTCGCGATGCCACTATTAAACTGACCACAGAAGCCGAACTCACACGCCTCATCGAGGATGTTAATCAATATCTAGAACAATTTTAAAACTCCTAACTCCTAACTCCTAACTCCTAACTTCCAACTCCTAACTTCCAACTCCTAACTCCTAACTCAGCACTCAGCACTCAGCACTCAGCACTCAGCACTCAGCACTCAGCACTCAGCACTCAGC
>NZ_JBXXZH010000303.1:0-10043 GCF_059640475.1 Calothrix sp. CBUCES-K 9914 | reverse complement strand
GGATATTCTGGTTTTTCCTTCTGCCCTCTGCCTTCTGCCTTCTGCCTTTTCTTCGTGCCATTCTTCCTTATCCAGAGCGGGCGTAAACGGGCTTAATAATTTCTTTTAGCTAGTTTGTACTAAATTGGTCGCGGATGGTTTTGGTAGCAAATGGTTTGGTGCCATATATACCAAGTCGTTGCATTAATACTAGCCAAATGAATTGAGGATTTCCCATTATGTAACGTTTCCACAGGCGCCCAGGTTCGACGACAAGACGGAACAACCATTCGAGTCCCCATTGCTGCATCCATAATGGCGCCCTTTGTACCATGTTCGCGACTAGTTCAAAGCTGACGCCAATACCTACAGAAACAGGTACACCGATTTGTTGATAATTGTTGTGTATCCAATACTCTTGTTTGGGGCGCCGAGTCCGACGAAAAGAATATCTGGTGCTGCGGCTAATATTGTTTGGTTGATGCGTTCTAGTTCTTCTGGTTGTGATTCAAAACCGTAGGGTGGGGAATAGATGCCAACTATGTTTAAACCAGGGTGTCGTTTTTGTAGAGTTTGCTCGGCACATTCAGCGGCGCCATTGGGTCGGAGAAGAAATGCCTCCGTTGTCCGAAGTTTGGCGCCTCTACTTGCGTCGTTTTACTGTTGACCACTGGTATCGTTTCTTAAAGTACGCCTAAACCACGTAAAGAACAAGAAAAAGCTGCTTAGTAATAAAGGATTTTGTGGTTAAGATATGTTTTTTGTGAACTCAGTGCTACTGGGTCATTTATGCTGCTTAGTCTAAACTCCAGTAGATATTATACCTTCTCGAATCCCTAATGATCATATTGATTGGATTGGAAACGACTTATTTAAGACTCAGTAATTTTAGAACTGGGCATTCAGCAAAGTGCTGTATGTAAAATTTGTTATTGAAAAATTCGATATATCGCGATAGTCTATTATTAGATTAAGCAATATATCACGATACATCAAAAAATCAGGAACTAGGTAGATCAAGCAGGATATACACTGCTGGACTGTCAACTGATGTTCATATAGTTTGTCCTGCTTGCCAGGGCAATATGTAGGAGGTTGTTATGTCAAATGTAATGAATTCCCCAACTTGTGGTGCTACTGGTCTGTGTCATTAATTTCGGGGCGTTGGCGCCTGACGTGATGATATGGTAGGGTGTGTGACGCTACGAAAAAATTCCACTCAATATGAAGAGACTTGTGGCGTCACGCACCGACACTCTGGATGGTGCGTCAAAGCACATGATTTTTCGTTTTGTTGAAGATTGTAGAAGCGGAACTGGCATCTTATAGAGATGGGCGCCGTGAAAGAGAGTGAGTAGAGGCAGAAGTCATTTTTATGGTGAATATATTCCTCAATATATTATTAAATTTTTCTAGGGGGTGAATAAAATGACGAATATTTTAAAACCAAAATTCAACAAGATTACACAAGAACGTTTATGGTTTCTACATTGGCTGATGGCAGGTTTATACTTGCTTTTATTTGCTAGTGGAACTTACATGATTAACTTAGGGCGTGATGTTTTATATAGACACTCTTTATATGACTTCCACAAAACTCTTGGAGTTATAGTGATGAGTTTGTTATTAGCACGAATTACCTTTTTGTTGCGGATTCAGCTAAATAAGAAACGTTTATCACACCAAAAAAAGAATTGGCTGCAAAAATTTATTATTCATGCATCTCTGTACTTATTTATGCTATTCGTTCCTTTAAGTGGTTATTTATTATCGAATGCTGGTGGTCATGATGTCATTATCTTCGGTACTAATATTGCTTTACCACAGATATTTGCTAAAAATAGACAATTAGCAGCTTTGGGTGGAAGCCTACATTTTTGGTTATCTTATACTTTTCTAGTTTTTATTATTTTACATACCCTCCAACAACGGAGATATTTAAAGGGTATTTGGAAGAAACTGACGGCGCCTTAAAATGAGCGTGATGCGGCAATTTGTTTGTCCCACCGTCCAAATATGGTGTGTGGTTCATGCAGAGAGAAAGTTACTCGAGAAAACGTTGAGACGTTACAATGTAACGTCTCAGAACTCGTTTTGGATATTACGGATGCCCCTACGGAAGCGGATTTCCGCCGGTTACTCCATACACCTCGCCAGTCACATAACTGGATTCCTGCGAAGCCAAAACCACATAGATAGGAGCGAGTTCAGCAGGTTGAGCCGGTCGCCCCAGAGGCACTTGGGCACCGAACTCTGGAATCTTCTGTGATGGTTGACCGCCGCTGGTTTGTAAAGGTGTCCAAACTGGGCCTGGAGCTATAGCATTTACACGGATGCCTTTGGATGCAACCTGCTTGGCAAGCGACTTTGTAAAAGCAACAATGGTAGCCTTCGTGGAAGCGTAATCGAGCAAATTCGGTGAGGGATTATACGCCTGAATGGATGTCGTGTTAATAATTGTGGCTCCGGGAGGCAGATGAGGAAGCGCTGCTTTACAAATCCAAAACATTGCATAGACGTTTGTTTTGAATGTTTGGTCGAAATGCTCTGTCGTGAGGTCTTCAAGTTTTTCCAGAGCTTGCTGCTTACCTGCGACGTTTACAACGATATCAAGTCCGCCAAGAGCTTGGTATCCTTTCTCTACCAACATTTTGCAAAAGTTTTCCTCACTGATATCGCCTGGTAACGGCACGGCCTTCTGTCCCGCAGTTTCGATCAGTGCAACTACTTCTTTGGCATCTTTTTCTTCGCTCGGTAAGTAGTTTAGAACGATATCCGCTCCTTCACGTGCGAACGCTATGGCCGTTGCGCGTCCGATACCGGAGTCGGCGCCTGTGATTAGGGCTTTTCGTCCAGCTAAACGTCCAAAGCCTTTATAACTTTCCTCACCATGATCCGGTTTTGGAGACATGTCCTGTGCCAATCCAGGCACCGATTGAGGCTGCTCTGAAAACTTCGGTTGTGGATACTGCTTTAGCGGGTCTTGCATCACATATTGGTTATTTGTGGTATCTGCACTTTTCATAGGTTACCTGTTTAGAGAAATTTTGCTCATATTGCCACACGAACTGCTTCGCGGTTTCTAAAGCTTATTTTGTAAAGAGAACAGAATTACTGCATCTAACTATTGAAATATAAATTAGGTGGATTACACCTTGAATAAGTACAAAAAGAGCATGAAATATTACTAAATTCTTGTCTACATTATTAGTAAAAAATGTGCTATAAATTTAGATGCTCCTTAACCGCACTAATTGAGCAAATACAATTTAAATCAATCTATAGGTAGATATGGATAACGATCATTGCCTAACAAAACTTCTTTACTGCCTTGAGCGACTAAGCAAAAAGCAGGCATATGAAGAAAATGTAAGGGCTTAGTAGGCGCCGAACAACGGGAGAGAAAAAGTCCTGGCTTGTACTGAACGCCTCCATCCTCTTGGGCAAGCCGTGCGATACGCTCTATTAGCTCTGCACGATTGCCTTGTAACCTTTGATCTTCGAGGATGGAATTTTGATGGCTTTTTGCAGAAGTGTCGAATTCAACCATAAAATTTTGCACCCTGAATTTTGCAGGATTGTTCAATAATTATTGACTATCGTTATACCATACCACGCTCTTAAAATTCTATATTGAATTTGTGACATTTTCGTCCCCTACCTGCTCGATACTAAGGAAGGGTGTGAGGTTCTCTTAGAGGATTAGTAAGTATGCACAGTTTTACTAAAATACAAGTAAAAAGAATCAGAGCTATTGGATTAACGGTAGTAGATGCTGATAAATCCAAAGACTTTTACACACAAGCATTATTGTTTGAACTTGTTTCTGATATTACTATTACATCAAAGGATTACAGCGACTTAGAAGGTGTAGCTAAGGGAAAAATCCGTATTATTACTTTGCAGCTTGGTAATGAACTTATCGAACTGATGCAGTATCTTGATATCAATGGAAAGCCGATACCTAGCGATTCGCAAAGTAATGATTTGTGGTTTCAGCATTTTGCAATTGTAGTTAGCGATATAGATATTGCTTATGCTCACCTACAAAAATTTAGGATTCAACCAATTTCTGTGGAACCGCAAACTATACCACCTGATAATAACGCATCAGCTGGTATACGAGCATTTAAGTTTAAAGACCTCGACGGGCACAATTTAGAGCTAATTTGGTTTCCGGACGACAAAAGAAAAGATAAATGGCGCCTCAATGAACGTTTGTTTTTAGGAATTGACCACAGTGCAATTACTGTAGCCAATACAGAACAAAGTCTTAAGTTTTACCGCGATGTTTTAGGAATGAAAATTGATGGAGGTAGCCTTAATCAAGGTGAAACCCAAGCTAATCTTGACGGTTTACCAGAAGCTCAAGTGAAAGTTACACCCCTACGACCAGAACAAGGAGGTTTAGGAATTGAACTACTAGATTATATTGTCCCTGAAAACGGTCGTCCTATGCCAAGTGACTGGAAAAGTAGCGATATTGCACATGTACAACTTGAACTTCTTGTCAACAACATCGAACAAGCTGTGGAAATATTACGACAAAACGGAGTGCAGCTTGTATCACCAGCGATTGTGCATATAGAAAGTTCAATTCCTTATCGTAAGGGTTGTCTAGTAAAAGACCCTAATGGACACGGTATGTTGCTAATATCATCGAAAACAATGACATTATAGCTAGCGCTATGTAAAATCTTTTTTCACACCTCTTTTTATACCTCTAAGTGGAGTTACAAAACAGATGCAGCCCGTACAAGAATTAAATTTTGTTGTGTCTTACGCGAAATAGTTGCGGGGATATTACCATGCACTGCCTGTTGTAATATACCTTCGCGAGAAGCACCTAAAACAATTACATCGCATTGTTTTTGTTTCGCGCACTCCAGTACAGCATCCGAAACCGAAGCAGCACAAACAGAAGTAATTGCCACTGTTGTATGTAGTTTTTGTTTCAAAAAGCTAGCTGCTTTCTTAAGCTTTGTTGTATCTAGCGATGTTTCACTCGATTCAAACACTTGACATAATTCAACTGTTGGGGTTTTGCTTAATGAAGTTAGGGCAGGAATCAATTTGATTGCCTGTTGAGCGTTAGGTCCACCTGCCATTGGCACTAACCAACGTTCAAAGTGGCTGTTGTTATTAAGTTTGACTAATACTACATCACAACTAGCTTGTTGAATCATTGTATCTACTACTCGACTAAAAACTTTTCCTGGTGTCTTTGTGCTACCTTTCCAACCCATTAATACTAAGTTAATATTGCGGTCTTTAATCGTTTGTAAAATTGCTTCTGATAAATTATGCACAAGTCTAATTTGTGTATGTACTGATATATTCCATGTGCGTCCTAAATACGTTGCTTGTTGTAAAAGGTGTAGTCCCGTCTGAATTTCTACATGAGCTTCTGCTAAAGATAAATGACTAGGTATAACAATCGCGTGCAAGCATTCAATTTCATAATTATGTTCGCGCGCTATTGCAATTGCCATTTGTAACAATGTACCTGCTGTTTTAGGATTGCTCAATGGTACTAATATTCGCCCTTTTCCTGTTTCTGGGGAGCAGGTTTGATAAATTATCCGTGATGGTTTTACTTTCGATTGTTTAAGGTTTTCTTCTCCGTTTAGATAAGCGACTTCGACTCGAATGATATCAGTACGGGTAATAATTCCTACTAACTGGCGCCTTGATACACCAGATACAACTGGTAAACTACTAAGGTTATAGTGGTCAAGCAAGTGCAATACATGAGCGAGCGTGTCATTAGGATAAACCGTAATCGGTTCAGGAGTCATGGCTTGGGCTACTGTATTTGAACCAGTTAAGGCTCTTTGTGACAAATTCGCAATATCTTTATGAGTCAGAATACCGACCAACTTACCATCAGCTAAAACTGGGAAACTACGATGGTCAGAAGTCGAAAATATTTGTAAAGTCTCATTCAAACTCATTTGGCCAGAAAGAGTTTCTACTTTTGGCTCCATTGCATCGGCAGCTGTCAACTTTGTCCAAGGTTGAGTTGAAGAGTTTTCTTTAGACAAATGAATACCTTTTGACTCTAACAAATGGTCATACAATGAGCCAGTTTCTAAAAGTTCTGCTACCAAATAAGCTGTCACCGAAACAATCATTAACGGTAACACTAAATTAAAGTCGGTTGTCATCTCAAAAACGATGATGACTGCTGTAATAGGAACTCGTGCGACCCCACAGAAAAAAGCCCCCATTCCAACCCGTGCATAGGTTGTTGCTAAACTCAAACCAAGAAAGTGATGTTCTAAGGTGCCCACTAAAAAGCCTAACGCTGCTCCCAGTCCTAGTGTTGGCACCAATAACCCACCAGGGGCGCCAGAACTGTATGTAAACAGAATGAGCAAAATCTGTATGCAGAAAACGAACGCCACTAGTTGCCAGTTACTTTCTCCCGTCAGTAACATTTCTCGTAGTCCAGCGTTATCCCGAAAAACTATAGGGAGAGCAGTAAGTGCTAACCCTGTCACTAAACCAGCTAGTCCAATTCGCCATGATAAGCTGATTTTGAGTAAGCGACGATTTAATGCTAAACTAGCGAGAACACCACGATTAAATAGTACGCCTCCTATTCCTGCTAAAATTCCCAATATTATATAAAAGGGAATTTCTGGAGCAAAAAAGCTACTATCGGGAACTGTTAAATGGAAGTCTAAATTCAGGCTATGAGTTCCATAAATACGGGAAACAATAGCAGCTATAAAAGAAGCTAAAATTGCAGTTCCCAAAGTAATACTAGAAGTATCTTGTAATAGTTCTTCCACTACAAACAATACTCCTGCAATTGGAGCATCAAAAGCAGCCGCTAACCCCGCTCCCGCTCCTGCCGCGATTAACTGGCGCCGATGTTCAGGTGAGGTGGGAAACCAATGACTGAGAGCGTTAGCTAAAGATGCTCCAATTTGCACTGTTGGTCCTTCTCGTCCTAATGGCATTCCAGAACCTAATACTAAAGTGGCGCCAACCAATTTAACAAAAGCTATTCTTAGATTAAGCGGCATAGGCACTCGTGCCAACACAGCCTTGACTTCTGACATTCCACTACCAGCAGCACTTGGGGCTATACGCTCCACTATAATACCTGCCAAAAATCCACCCACTAGTCCAATTGCTGGTAGTACAAACACAGCAGGATACAAATGAGATGCGTGCATACGCGCACTACCCAACCATCCTACAGCTTGCCCTAATAAAATAGCTGAAGAACCTGAAACCAAACCAATAATGCAAGCTTGAAGAATGGCTAGACGTTTAGGGCGCCTTAATTGATACCCAAGACGATTCCAAACTGTTTGCTGTATAGATGCCACATTTACCCTGAACTTAAAAGTCACTTATCACCTCCTCCTAATAAACCACCAAAGAATTACAAAAACAAATTAACAAGATTTGTTCGTGCCGCGTTTTGTGATTTGACTGGAGCTAAAACGCAAGAATTACTTGAGAATATATGAAGTAATTGATGATTGTTAAACCAGTAATCTACCGTAATTCCAATTGCAAATGTCAGTAATAATAAATACAATTCTCTTCGTCCAAACTGACGTGATTTGTAACGGTAGACACGCTGCCATTTTAAGTCTTCATCAAGAAAATCATGTTTCATATAGAACACCTACAATTCTTGTTAAGATACTTTAATTTTAAGTACCCTATTTGTCATTGCTATGACATTTGCATGACAAAAGAATGAATTTTAAATTAGGCATTAAGTGTTATTGTTTTTACTATCCGAACCTAAGATATGGAGTAATTTCCGTGCGGCTAGAATACTGACAACTCCAGCACCGACTATTTGCGTTGCTTGCACGGCCTTTTTACCTATATCATTAGAACCACCAATGTGCAGAGTAAAAATTTCTTCATCTAACCATTCGGTAGTGGCTTTAAAGTCATGTACGGGAGTTGGGAGCAAAGTTAAGTAAGTCGCTTGACGAATTAAATGAGCAGGTGTACCAACTACTTCAAAAACATCAACAAGGTTAGCAGCAGCTTTGTGTAAACCTAACTTCAAAAGAGTTCCGCGTAAACTGACTTTGACTGGTTTGAGTTTTTCGTTATTAGCCAATGCTTTCAAGTTATGAGCAATTGCTGCTCCTTGTTGATAAGCGACTTGTGCAGTTGCAGGTAAAGAATAATTTTGCACTGCCGCACAATCTCCACCTGCAAATACTTCTGGAAAGTCGAGTAATTGCATTGTTTCTGTAACTAACAGGCGCCCGTGATGGTCACGATGTTCTTTGGGAATAGGTAAATCTTGAATTAGTGGATGAGTAGAGCTACCAGCCGTCCAAATCGTAGTTGATGTAGTAAGTGTTTCAACTTTACCATTATGTTTATATTCTACACTGTCGGAACGAACGGCTGTTACCTCTGCTCCTGTAATTAACTCCACTGGTGTTGTACATTTCGGCAATTCTTTTTCAGCAGTTTCACGTAATTGGCTGTTAACATCGCCGCTAAGTATGTCCTTACCGTGGTTAAGCAGTACCACCCTAACCTCATTTTTATTTCCTCTCAAAGCATCATACCAGACTGGCAGAAAATCACCTAAAGTCGCCGCCATTTCTACACCACTTGGACCACCACCAACTATGACTACAGTTAACAGTTTTCGACGTTCTTCTATATCTTCTGTTTTTAGTGCTTTGTACAGGCAACTACGTAAATGATGGTCAATAGCATTGGCATCTTCGTGCGTCCAAAAAGGTAAAGCATGTTCAGAGGCGCCTTCTACAGAACGAAAGCTTGTAACACTGCCCAAACTTAATACTAAATTACTATAGCTATAAGAATTACCACTAGCTAATTTTACTTCTTTTTGTTGTAGGTCAATCGATTCCACGGTATCTTGGACAAAAATGACACCGCTACCTTTAAGTAGTTCCTCATAACGCGGTACTACTTGAGAGCTATCCATTTCACCATCAAAATATTCGTAAAGTAATGGCTTAAAGCAAAAGCGTTCGTTTTTATCAATCAATATTACAGTACGAGGATAGTGTTGGCTTTTTAGGTGTAAGGCTGTGAATAGCCCGTTAAAACCACCACCAACAATAACGGTTTGATGAAGTGAATTACTCATAAATCAAATTACTCCTTTAATTCTACAAATATTTTTACAGCCATAAAAATAAAACTATTAAAACAACGCTTAGGACAAAAGCGACAATAATGGCATATTCAACTCTACGGCTAATAACACCAACAGCAGCAATCAGGGCAATAGCTAAAGCCACAACACCAATATACTGCTCTGTTTGTAAACCCTTCGCAACTAATGGGTCTTTTTGAGTTGTAATAGGTTGTGTTTCTTGAATTGTGCTTGGAGAATTTTTCTGTGTTGGTAATTCTTGGGCTAACAAGTACATAAAGTAACTCCTGTAAATAAATGTGATGTAATCTATTTAATATTACTACGGGTGCCAAATATAAAGTAGTGAAAATAGAAACACCCAAACAACATCTACAAAGTGCCAAAATAAAGTTGTTGCGCTTACTCCAAAGTGACCGTCATCATAATTACCCCTAAGAAAAGAGCGAATTAGCATAATTATTTGTAAAATAACCCCGGTTAAAATATGCAAACCGTGAAAACCTGTAAGCAGATAAAAAGTGGGACCGACTAGTCCTGTAGTTAAACCAAAGTTAAGGTTTTTCCACTCGATGAGTTGACTTGTAAGGAAATAGCTTCCCATGCAAATTGTAATCAGCCATAATAACCGGAATTTATTTAAGTTACGTCGGTTGAGGGCGTTTTCTGCTGGTTGGATGACGAAGCTGCTTGAAAGAAGCACTAAAGTGCTTATTACAACAAAGGTGGAGGGTTCTGGACCAGAGACGCCTGGTGGTAGCCAGTTTTTAGTTGTTAAGCGCAGAGCAACGTAAGTAAAGATGAAACTTAAAAATATTATGCTCTCTGATAGCAAAAAGACGGTAAAACCAAATATTGCTTTACCGTGATGGTCATGAGCAATACCACCACCAATAGGTAAGAAACGCTTCAGCTTTGTTGGCAGGCGCCGATGCAA
>NZ_JBXXZH010000302.1:0-10075 GCF_059640475.1 Calothrix sp. CBUCES-K 9914 | reverse complement strand
CCCCGGCACTTACTTTTGCCAATAGTTCAATTAGCATGAGCTTTTCGGCGTAAGATAGATTCGCCATTAGCTTAGTAGTGCGGCAAAAATGGTCTGGTAACATGTTCTCTAATAGCTGGCGCCCTTTTTCAGTTAGATGTACAGTTAACATGCGTCTATCTGTTAGTGAAGGTTGGCGCCTAATATAACCATCTCGTTCAAGTCCATCAAGTAAACCAGTAATGGTAGCGCGCGTAACTTTTGCGCGTTCTGCACATTCAGATGGTGTTAAACCTTGTTCGGGTGTATGAAGTAGCTGCATTAGTAGGGTAAATTTACCCATTGAAAGACCGTAGCGCGCGAAATGAGTATTTAAAGCAGCGTAAACCTCAGCAGTTGTATGAAGAAAAGCCAAGCAAGTTTCGACGGAGGTTACATCAAGTTCCGGAACCTGCTTGGCGAGATTTTCTAAAATTTCTTTTTCAACGAAAGGACGTAGTGTTTCCACTTTAGATGTTTATTTGTTAATTAGCTGCCTAATTATAAATTATATTTTAGACATGATTAATCTAATTCCCGGCGCCCTTCAAGTGCGCGCGCGAGTGTAACTTCGTCTGCGTATTCCAAGTCTCCACCCACTGGTATACCAAATGCGATGCGCGTAACTTTAGTAAATGGTCTAAGAAGTTGACCTACATATAAAGTAGTTGTTTCTCCTTCAACACTAGGACTAATAGCTAAAATAACTTCTTGAGGTTGGTCTTTGCTGACTCTTCGTACCAAAGACTGAATAGTAAGCTGTTCAGGGCCGACACCATCAATAGGAGATATTACACCACCTAAAACATGATATTTCCCTTTAAATTCGCGAGTCTTTTCAAGTGCAATTACATCGCGCGAGTCTGCGACAACACATAGAGTAGTATTATCGCGCGTATTATTCCGACAAATTTCGCAAACAGGTTCAGAGGAAAGATGAAAGCAAACCTTACACAGACCAATCTTCTTTTTAGCTTCGATCAGAGCTTGTGCGAGTGCTTCAACTTCCGTTTCGGGACGCTTCAGAATATGCAGCGCTAAACGTTGGGCAGTTTTGGGTCCAACTCCGGGTAAGCGTTGCAACTGTTCGATTAACCGTGCTAGGGGGCGTGCGTAAACCGTAGTCGTATCTCCAGTAAATCTGTACTTTACTTATAATGACACCATTAGAGAATTTTAGCCTAATAATTTTGCTAAAATCCAACAACCTTCCATTTTGATCGCATAAACAAACACGTTATGGTCAAAATCTATTTTACTTTGTTCAGGCGCCGACTACCTGACCTTTTTGGCTACCTCCTAACTTGCACCTACACCCGCGCGTGGGTGAGACTATACAAACAAAGCCTGCCGAGAGCAGTCTAAAAACGCCTATTTTTCATATTATTAATAAAAATGTATGTTTATTGAAAATAAAAAATTAAGTATTAATACGTTGGTGCAAGATGTGAGCTACCTGCCATACTCATATTAAATATGAGTAAATAATCTTCTAGGTAAATCCTATAAGTTTTACTATCGTTCCCTAGTTTATGTTATCTGTTTGAATACTTTTGTAGTCTCTATATGGGTGTTTTACTAAGGAACTTCCAAAAATTTTGGGTGTTTTTTAATTTGGAAGTTCTTAAGAGAACCCCACGGAAAAATTGATCCTGTAGGATAGGCGTCTCGCCTGTCCATCTATTTGTAGGACATCTGGGACAGATATCCTACGAGATAACAAACGGATATTTTTTTTATTGGAGTACTCTAAGTGCAATTGATTCATAGATACATACGGTAGCGAATCGTAATTATTTGATACTCGCTCGTCGTGAGGTGCCAGGGAGATTCTTTGGAAATGTACGGGACTATCCATTCAACAGCATCAGAAAATATCACAAAATATTTGGAGTCAAGCTATGTACGCTGAACAGATTGCCTTAAAAACATCTACATACTTAGAATATGGTTCGGAAAAATTACAATCGCTCATTGATATTTGCGGAATGAAGCATAAAACTCTGGAAATAATGGAAGTCTTTAAGCAGATGACTTTATCTTGGGGAAATAACATCATTAAAGATGAACCACTATGGTTGTCTGGAATTGCTGATGACCATACCCCGTTTGAGTTTTCCGTTGCGATCGATAGTGATACTCCAGAGTTACGGATTTTATGTGAATGTCAACGAGAAGGTTTCAACTTGCTATCCAATTGGCGCGCGGGAATGAAATTCAATTACTGGTTGATGGATAATTATGGTGCTTCTTTGGCTCGATTAAATCAAGTCAGCGACCTATTCTTTCCTGAAGATGAATCCGCTCATTTCGCAATGTGGCATGGCGCCTGCTTTTTGCCTGACAAGACATCGGAGTTTAAAATTTACTTGAATCCACAAGCTCAAGGAAAGGAACAGGCATCGGACTTGATTAAAGAAGCTCTCAAAAGACTTGGACTAAAAGAGTCTTGGTCTTCTGTGGAAGCTGTTTTACAACAACAAGATGCAAGTAAAAACGAACTCAAATATTTTTCTCTTGACCTGTCGGATAAACCAGAGGCAAGAGTCAAAATCTATTGGCGCCATCATGACATTACGACAGATGAATTAGAAAAAATGTACTCCGCCGCGTGTAACTATGTACCGGGAGATATTACCGAATTTTGTCAGGCTATCGCAGGTACAACAAAACTTTCTAAAAGACCCATTTTTTCTTGCTTCTCTTTTATTGAAGGTAATCCCAGTACCCCAAATACCGCGACAATTCAAATTCCACTCACACCTTATGCCGCAAATGATGCTGTCATGCACGAGCGTATTCACAACTATCTAGTCAAACAAAATCTTCCTGCTTCTATCTACGACAGTTCAATTAAAGCAGTTGCAACCCGTCCTTTAAGCAACCGTTCTGGAATACATTCTTGTATCTCATTCCGTCGAGATAAGCTGCAAAAACCACGAGTCACAGTTTATCTAGCAATAGAGTCCCATCCATTTTTCAGTAGCTAAACGAAGTGAGAGTTTCTTAAATAAAACAACATTTTGGCTTTAAATGGAATACTTTAGTGAATTGGAAGCAGAAATATGACTCAAACAATATTCCAACTCCAGGTCAGGGCATTTTCTCAGAACCAGTTACATCTTAATTCCAAGTAACAGTAAAGTTTATCCTAAATAAAACGATTGAAATATTGGAGTAATAAAAATGAAAGAAGTTTTAGAGTTTATTGAAAAAAAGAAGCAAGAACTTGGTCAAACCCAGTTCATTAAATTTCTGCAAGATAAAAGCATAGACCCAAGACAAAGGTTTGCTTGGGCGCCTGCCTTTGCTCCTTTTGTAATGATTTTCAAAGATTTTAATGAAATCATACTTCGTAAAGAGCCAGCAGATAGCAAACTTCAAGAAATTATTAATCAGCACTCCAATGAAGATGCACAACACTGGGTATGGTTTCTACAAGATTTAAAATTGATGGGATACAATAGTCCTATTCACTATACTGATACTTTAAAATTCCTTTGGGGAGAAGAAAATATTAAAGTTCGTCAATGGGCTTATAAGATATTTGCTATATGTTCCTTAGAAGAAGATATTATTATAAAGCTAGTTGTAGCTGAATCAATTGAAGCAGCAGGTAATTGTGGTTTCACCGAGTTTTCACAAATAGCGAAAGAACTTACAGAAATAACTAAGCAACATTACCCTTACTTTGGTGCTTCTCACCTTGCGAAAGAGACAGGTCATATTCAAGTAGGTATGGACTCGGTAGAGAATTTTCTCGAAACTCTACAGTTAACAGAAGTACAGAAAGAAAAAGCTTTTACTCTGGTAGAGAAAGTATTTGCATATTGTGCAGAAGCAATGAATGAGATGTTTACATTTGCTCAAAAGCATACTTATGATCAACCGTTTATAACAATGGATAGTATTAAGCAACCAAGAACATCTATTGGTAGTACAAAAAAAGAAGACAGCCCAAATAGTAATCTTTACCAATTGACTTCCTAGAACTTCCTAGCAATTGTAGAAAAAACTAAACCTGGATTGATCACTTGTGATAAATTCAGGATTTCATGTTATTTCAGGCAACGAATAATTAAGGTTTCAAGCCAATTTAATGTAAGATTGCTAAAGTGAGGGAAGAGCGATAGAAGCAATGCTAATAATAAATGTTGTTCCTTCTTCTGGTGAAGATGTAAATTCTAAACTTCCTTTATGTTTTTCGGTAATAATTTGATAGCAAATAGATAATCCCATACCAGTACCTTGACCAACATCTTTGGTAGTAAAGAAAGGGTCAAAGATTTTGTGTTTTATTTCATCGTTTATTCCCACTCCATTATCGGAAATACGAATAATAACTCTATCGCCATTACAAGCTTCCGTCATAATGCGAATTGTCGGAATAAATTTGTTCTCATCTTTAACATTATAGATGCTAGCAGCTTTTGTTGTAGTTTCGATTGATAGAGCATCAATGGCATTAGTAATTAAATTGAGAAAAACTTGATTTAGTTCCCCAGCATAACAATAAACTTCCGGTAATTGACCGTATTCTTTAATAACTTGAATATTTCCCAGTCTTTGAACGAGAATCATTAGGGTACTATCGATACTTTCATGGATATTAACTTGTTTAATTTTTGCCTCATCTAAACGAGAGAAAGTGCGTAGTGACTTGACAATATCTCGTACACGTGCAGCACCAGTTCTCATTGAGTTAAGTATATTAGGTACATCTTCTCGAATGTAGGGTAAGTCAATTTCTTCGATTTTGTCAGATATTTCAGGAACATTGCGATCGCCACAATTATCATAATACAAGTTTACCAATTCCAATAAAGACTCTACATAGCTAGCAATATGAGCTAAATTACCGTAAATAAAATTAATTGGATTATTAATTTCATGTGCTATTCCTGCAACTAATTGTCCCAAAGAAGACATTTTTTCATTGTGAACTAGCTGAGATTGAGTCCGTTTTAGCTCTTGTAAAGTTGTTTCTAGCTGTTGGGTAATGGCTTGTAATTCCTGATTTTTTTCTTGCAATTGTTGTGTTCTTTCTTGCACTCGTGATTCTAGTGTCGAGTAAAAACGAGCATTCTCTAGAGAAACAGCGGCTTGTGCTGATAATACTCTCAAAATTTCTAGTCTATCTTTAGTAAATGCACCGTTAGTTAGATTGTTTTCTAAATATAATATGCCACCCATCTTGCCATTATAGATAATTGGAGATAATAAAATTGATTTTGGTTGATTGGCAATGATATAAGGGTCATTATTAAAATTATTGGCATTATTTACATCATCCAAAACAATTGGCTTTTGAGTTAGTTTGACATAATTCACGAGGGATATAGGTAGGATATTTTGGCAATTATATTTTGTGTCAATTGTCAAGGATTGTAACACCACTATTTCATTTTGTTCGTTTAACGAAGCTTCAATAACTAATTCATCTTGATTTATAGCGATAAAGAAAACTTTTTCCGCTCCCCCATTGACTTTAACTAGACGCATCAATTTCTCGATTAAGTCTTCTAAAACTACTGCACTACTTAATACTAAGGATGATTTAATTAAAGTTGAAGTGTCTAACGGTAAGGTTTGGCTGTAACTCGTTGAAGCTACCGTCGTTTTTGTCTCAGAAGATGTAGCACTTTGACCACGGATAATATAGTCAGAATAATTACTTTCCAAATCTTTTACTTTTCCAAAAGCACCCCACTTCGCGTAACAATAGTAAGCATCCGTCATATAAATCTTAGCAAATTTTTCTTTACCTTGTTCGATATAGAACTTTGCGGCAAGTTCATTAGCCAAAGCTTCTTCTGCAATAAAATTATTTGCTTTTGCTCCCACGATTGCACAATCGCACAAATCAGCAGCTAAATTATTTTTGCCTAATACTCTAGCTTTTTCTGCTTCTACCAAATCATATTTGTGTTGGAAATTATAAGGAGCTTGCTGTGCCCATAGTTTCATTTTTTTTTGGTTTAATTTAACTTGATTAAGATACTTTTTTTTGTCTTTTTTAGATGCATTTTTACTGTCAGCTAGCAGAGATAAAGAATAATAGAAAATATTTACTTGATATACAAAAAATCCTAAGTCGCTATATTTATGTGACTCTCGTGCAGCATTTATGGCAGCTTTATAATCACCAAAAAGATAACTTTTTTGAGTATTACAAAAGCACATAATTCTCATTATTGGAGCATCTTTTTTATATCGAGATAGTAAGTTATCTTCATTTAAATAATTGTCTGTCAATAAAATTTGAGTTAACGATAATCCTTGAATTTGTAAGACAGTTTGTTTTAATATTTTTAGCCATACAATATCAGATTCAATTTTGAAATTATTACTTACCAATTCAATATATTTATCAATCTCTTTAATAAATGTGTCGAGATGTGTATTACAGAAAAATGTGTTTAGAGCCAACCAAGAAGCATTGTAACTGGAAAATAGTATGTCTCCTGTTTCGATACCACTTTGCATTCCTTCAGTTAGTTCAGGAAGAGTTTGAGATATGTGGTCTTTAAAATGCCTAATCATTATATTGTAGATAAAATAAACTTTTGCCTTTAGTGAATAAGCATTAAACTTAGAAATAAGTTTAATTCCTAATTGACCAAAGCGATAGCCTGAATTAATATCTCTAGTTTTGTCACATAGTACAGCACCATAGCCACTATATCCATAAGAAGAATATATGCTGTTGCCATATTTAATAGATAATTTCACCATCGCTAGTGTCATTAATGGAAGGAGTAATGACCCCAATTGAGAAGCTACAGGGGTGATGAGCATTAGCATTTTCATCGTTGCTAATTTATAAGGGTCTTTCATTTCTGGCAAATAAAGTAAATCTTCTATATTCTTACCAGCTAAAACTAATTTAGTTTGGGCAAATGCAGATAAAACGTGAATTTTTGTAGCTTGTTTTGGTAGATTTAAACCCAAGTCTTTTAGTACAACTATCCCTATACATAGCGCTTTTTTAATTTCTCCTTTTGCTGTATAAGATTGAATTTGTATTTCATAAAACTCAACTTTATCCAAAATATTTTGACACTTATTTAATGAAATATCAGCTAGTTCTTGGGATTTATCAAAATTTCCACATAAATACTCAGCTTCTACCGTTTCTGCGTGTAAATCCAAAGTGAATTTGTAATCTTCTTGCCATGCATTGGTACTCAACAAGCTTAATGCAGCATTAAAATATTTGAGTGCAACTGCAAATGCAGAATTTTTCTTTGCTTTTCTACCCGCGATAAAATTTAAATTTGCTAGCTCATATTTTTCTTTGTCGGTATTTAGAAGCTGCACGCCAAAATTCAGTTGATTGACAATATCCAAAATATTGTCTTCCAGATTCTCCTGATTGCTCGATGCTTTGAGAAGCTGCCCAATCTTCAAATGTATTGCTTGTTTATCGCTATCTGGAATCAATGAATAAGCTGCTTGCTGAACGCGGTCGTGCAAAAATTTATAACCAATTTGCTTACTATTAAATGAAGTTGCATTTTCACTATCGCTAAATAATAAAGGGATGCGATAGTTTTCATTCAGTGGTAAAATTAAACCAGCTTGAAGCGCTAAATTTAACTTATGGGCAGTTTCATTAATCGAGCGTTCATTTACTATTGACAATACATCTAGATAAAATTTATTCCCAATGCAAGCAGCTAATTGTAATACATTTTGGGTGGCTTTTGGCAATTTTTTAATCCGAGATGTCACTAATTCTACAAGATTTTTATCTGTTATTCTAATTGCCTGGATTTCTTCAATATTCCATAACCACCTTTGCTCATTAAAATCAAATGTGAGTAAAGATTCTTGCTTTAATACTTGTAGTAGTTGGACTATGAAGAATGGGTTGCCTGTCGTTTTCTTAAAAATTAACATTGCGAGGGATTCACAATCTTCTATTGTCTGATTCAGAGTTTCTGCAACTAACTCCAACACATGCTGTACAGATAGAGGTTGCAGAATAATGTTAGTAAGTGTGTGTTTTTTCTCGATTTCCTCAATAACTGTAACTAAAGGATGAGTTGGGTTAACCTCATTGTCGCGATAGGCGCCAATTACTAATAAATATTGAATATTGTAATCCGCTATCAATAATTGTATCAATTTCAGAGTAGTAGAATCCGACCATTGTAGGTCATCTAAAAATATAACTAGAGGATGCTCTTTTTGTTGAAAGACACTAACAAATTTTTGAAATACTAGATTTAACCTATTTTGTGCTTCTGTCGCTTCTAATTGTGGCGAGGAAGGCTGTTTACCAATAATTAACTCAACTTCTGGAACTATATCAATTATAACTTGACCATTATTACCAACGGCATCTTGTATTTTTTGGCGCCAGAGTTCTAATTGGGCAGGATTTTCTATGAGTATTTGCTCACATAAACTGGAAAAAGCCTGTGCCAAAGATGCATAGGGGATATCTCGTTTAAATTGGTCAGACTTGCCGCTAATAAAATATCCTCTGGTTTTTGTTATTGGTTTGTTGATTTCGTTAATTAACGATGTTTTTCCAATACCAGAATAACCCGATACTAAAATTAATTCGCTATTTCCACACGTTACTCTTTCATATGCATCTAGTAATAAGCTGACTTGAGATTCCCTTCCATATAACTTTTGGGGAATAAACAACTGCGATATAACCTCCAAGCGACCTGGAATAAAATCCGCAATTGTTCCAGTGTCTTGTAATTGTTGCCAGCATTTCTCTAAATCTGCTAGTAAACCTTTAGCACTTTGATATCTATCTTCAGCATTTTTAGCCATTAATTTTTCAACAATTACACAAACAACATTGCTAACATCTGGATTTATTTTCTTAATGGGAGTAGGTTGTTGGGCAATGTGAGCATGTACTAGTTCTAAAGGGTCATCGTTAATAAATGGAAGTTGACCTGTTAACATTTCATATAATGTTACTCCCAAGGAATAAAAGTCACTGCGGTAGTCTAAGCTGCGATTCATCCTTCCCGTTTGTTCGGGAGAAATATAAGCAAGAGTACCTTCTAAGTGACTAGGGTTCGTTTGTTGAGTAACTTCCCTTTCTAAATAGGAAGCAATACTAAAGTCTGTAAGTTTAATTACAGGCCGGAAATCTGAAGCATCATTGTCCTTATTATTTTCAATAATAATATTTGTCGGTTTAATATCTTTGTGAATAATACTGTGGCTATGAATATAAACAAGCGCTTTGGCAATGGCAATTGCAACTTGGAGAATCAGTTGTAATGATGACCCATTAGCTTCTAAATACTGTTTTAGAGAGATACCACCAAAATCCTCAAATATAATCGCATGGAAGTTTTCGTAATTCTCCAGTCGTATAATCTTAACAATATTCTCATGGTCAATACCCGCAGCAATGGAATACTCATACTTAAGACGAGCTATCGCTTCTAATGTGGGGTAGTCATCCTTGAGAGCTTTAATAATTACTGTTACATTTCCATCTTGTTTTGTTGCACGATAAACATTAGTAATTAAACCAGTATTGATGATAAAGGATAAATTGTATCCTATTATACATAAATTCTTAGTCATTGTTTTAGAAAACATAGAAATTTACTCGTTAACTCTATAGTTCCCAATTTTTCACTTTGGAGTATTAGAAGAGTAAAAAATTTAAACTTCTTGCTCACTTTTGGGTGTATGCTAAGATACTACTCACTGCTTATTTGGCAATTAGTACTGACTTCAACAGTTGAATGTGGCGCCTGAAATAATAACAGGCGCCTATTCCAAATAAAAAAGCACCCCTATTTCTAGGAGCGCTTTTTTTTCACCAGTTATTTAGTTTTCAGTCAACTATTAACCGTTGATTGCAGGTGCAGTTAATGCTACAGGAGCAGCTTCGCCAGACGCTAAGTCTAATGGGAAGTTGTGAGCGTTACGCTCGTGCATTACTTCCATACCGAGGTTAGCGCGGTTGATGATGTCTGCCCATGTGTTGATGACGCGACCTTGACTGTCAATTACTGATTGGTTGAAGTTGAAACCGTTCAGGTTGAATGCCATTGTCGAGATACCT
>NZ_JBXXZH010000301.1:0-10079 GCF_059640475.1 Calothrix sp. CBUCES-K 9914 | reverse complement strand
GACGAGTTGGGTTAGTCGAAGATGGCAGAACATTCGCTTCACCACATACCTTAATAATGTCGGGTGCATGTCCTCCTCCGGCGCCTTCGGTATGGTAAGTATGGATAACACGGTTCTTGAAAGCGGCAATAGTATCTTCAACAAAACCAGCTTCGTTGAGAGTATCAGTATGTATAGCCACCTGCACATCATAATCATCGGCAACACTTAAACAAGTATCGATAGCAGCAGGTGTAGTTCCCCAATCTTCATGTAACTTCAACCCCATAGCACCTGCTTCAATTTGTTCAACAAGTCCTTGAGGTTGACTACTATTACCCTTCCCCATAAATCCTAAATTCATCGGAAACGCATCAGCAGCTTGTAACATCCGGTAAATATTCCAAGGCCCCGGCGTACAAGTAGTAGCATTTGTACCCGCAGCAGGACCCGTCCCACCACCTATCATCGTCGTAATACCCGATGCTATAGCGACTTCTATTTGCTGCGGACAAATAAAATGTATGTGAGTATCAATACCACCAGCAGTGAGAATCATTCCCTCACCTGCTATCGCTTCCGTTCCCGGCCCAATAATAATGTCTACATTGTCTTGAATATAAGGATTTCCAGCTTTACCTATTTTGTATATCTTCCCGTCCTTAATTCCAATGTCAGCTTTAACAATACCCCACCAGTCAAGAATTAAAGCATTGGTAATTACAGCATCAACGGCGCCGTCTTGGTTCGAGATAGGCGCCTGTCCCATACCATCACGAATAACTTTACCTCCGCCAAACTTAACTTCATCGCCATATATAGTAAAGTCACGCTCAACCTCTATAAATAACTCAGTGTCAGCAAGACGAACTTTATCGCCAACTGTAGGACCAAAAGTTTCCGCATACGCGCGGCGCGACATTCGATAGCTCATTATTAGCACTCCTAGGGACGGTGTTGTATTAATTTGAATATTTTTGAGCAAATTTAGGAAGGTGACATAAAATATTCTCAATAAATTTATAAATTTGTCATAAGTGGAAATATAAAGATACAAATATTAATAGAAAAAGGAATCAAGTGCAAAATATGGGTAAGTGATTTCAGTAAAAATGATATTTCTAATTCCAGTATAAATACTGGTAGATTGAAATATTTACATGGGCAAGCTAAAAGTAGCGCTAAATTTTAGGGGAAGTATATTAAATGTTACTTGAAGCACTATTTGTTTTTGGTACTTTAGTACTTAAATAGTTTGTCAAACAAGCCACCGAAAAAGTCATTAGTCATTGGGCAAACTTTTTCAGTAAACAAAATTCTTCAAATCAACATGCAAACACCCCTTACAGTAATAAGACTGCTAAAGATGTAACGCAGGAGCTAGAGGTCATTGATGTTGAGTTTGTCGAACTTGAACGCAAAGTGGAACGTGACGGTTACACATCTCGACGAGACCAAGAACGAATACAAGAGCTAAAGCTTTTACGAACTGATAAATTTCAGGAATATCAAAAATTGAAATCGGCGGAAATTGTAGAGGAGCAGTGTGCAAGTCCAGAAGACTATGAGACCTCATCTTTAGAAGATAATAAAGCTCATATACTGCAATTTCATATGGGTCAAGTTGTCCTAGAGAAAAAATGCAGTTGTGGAAAACCTATGATATTACAATCCAAAAGCCACCTTGATGGTAGCCTTTACCAACTGAGTGACTTTTTTTGGGCTTGTACTGGCTTCTACAATAACCCACTTATGCAATGTAGAAATACACAAAGCTTTACTGCTAAGGATTTAGGGTTTTTACACAAGTCTAATATTTTTGAGTTTCAAGTTTCAAACCAAGAACTTTCCACTATTTTTCATGATGCATCCGTAGAAAAATCAGCTGTAAAGCGAATCAAATTACACCTGAGACAAAAGGATGATGAAGTATTTTGTCCTGTGCATCATGTACCTATGATTTTACGTGAAAAACACAATCATGCAGGCGTTGATCTAGATATGTTTTTTCTTGCATGTCCTCACTATCCATGTCAACAAAAGGTTAAATTAAAATCACCCGCTCAATTAGCTGCTTACTTGAAACGTAGGGAAGGACGCGGTATTATATAATCTTAAATAAAAAGTCGGTTCTACGCCGTAACTGTTATCATTAAGAAAGCATTGTGACAACTTGCGACTTGAAAAAAATGAAAACCTTTACTGCCATTATTGAGCGAGATATTGAAACAAATCTTTACGTCGGATATATTCCTGGGTTTGCAGGAGCGCACTCTCAAGGTAAAACAATAGATGAATTACAAGAAAATCTTAGAGAAGTGCTTGAAATGCTTCTCGAAGATGAAAATGTTTCATTTACCACTCAATTCGTTGGTACGCAACAGATTGTGTTGCAATAAATTATGAGTAATGTTCCTGTCTTAAAGCCACAAGAGGTTGTGAGCATTCTTGAAAACTTGGGTTTTGTAGAAGTGCGTCAAAAAGGGGTTCTTGCGTACTTAACGTGCTAAAATATTAGCGTAACTATTTATATTTCAGTAAAATTAATTATGAAAAGAATCCTTACTCAACTATTAAACTTGCCAGACGTAGTAGTAGAATCAAGTCTACAAGAGGGTTCTGTCTTAATTTTATCAGTAAGTAAAAAGGTGAAAAGTGCAGTATGCCCGCATTGCGGTACAAAGTCGCCCAAGGGTTCGTCAGTTTGGCGGGACGGAAGCCGACACCGCCAACTGACTCAGAACATTTACACCAGAATCAAAAACACCTAGTAAAAGATTTACCAATGGGAGATAAAGAGGTAATACTAAATTTAAATAGGCGAAGATTTAAGTGTAAAAAATGTCGAAAAACTTTTAGCGAGCCTCTTGATTTTGTTGGAACGAAAAAGGGGTTTACGCATCGATACGCAGAACATATTGTTAAACAACTTATTAGTAGTAATGTAAGTAATGTGGCAGAAAATAATGGATTAACCGACGAAGAAGTTAATTCGATGCTTGAAGATGTAGCAGAAAATATATTACCAATGGACTTAAACAATTTAAGAAGATTAGGAATCGATGAAATAAGTTTAGTAAAAGGGCAAGGAAAATTTATTGTTGTACTTGTAGACATAGATTCAGGAAAATTAATAGGGTTAGTAAAAGAACGAAAACAAATTGAAATAGAAAATGTTATGAGAAACTGGGGAGAAGAAGTTCTAGAACGAATAGAAGAAGTAAGTATGGATATGACCGGAAATTATAAAAGTTTAGTTGATAAGATTTGCCCAAATCCTGTCGTAACGGTGGATAGGTTCCATGTTACCAAAATAGTACATGAAGAATTGAACCAAGCTAGAATAGCAGAAAAGAAAACAGCATTAGAGTTAAATGTTGAGGATAGAAAAAAAGTTTTTGATAGTTTAAAAGGCAATAAGTTTACAATTTTAAAAGCAGAAGATAAGCTGACTGATAAACAAAAAATAAAATTAGATACAATCAGAAAAGCATCTCCTTTAATAGCAATAATGCATTCATTAAAAGAAGAATTTAGTGATTTATTTGATACTAGTAAAGATTCAGGAACCGGAATATTAGGTTTACTCGATTGGTTAGAAAAAGCTGAACCTTATTATCAGAAAAGTGTTAAGACAATTAAGCGGTGGTTTGGAGAAATAGCCGGATATTTTGAAAGAAAAACTACTAATGGAGTAGTAGAAGGGATTAATAATAAACTGAAGCTAATAAAACGAAATGGATTTGGCTTTAGGAACTTTCGCAATTTTGAAATTAGAGCTTTACTTTCTTGGCATTATAATATTAATCTAGCACGTTAAGTACGCAAGAACCAAAATTTCATAAATACAAGAATCATCATTTTCTGGAAAATTTTGTTTAATAATAACGTTTCTAATTGTTCTTAAATCAAAAGACATTTTATACTCACCTAATGTTGAATAATTGAGTTTATTCAACTTATTTTGATGACTAGGTAATTTTGAGGGCAACTGCAACTGAAATTTTGTAAAAAATTCATCATCATAAATAATACTATCTGGTATAGTCTCATTTTCTTCAAATATTTTTCTCAGTTTATTCCGTTTATCCTTCTTTGGAAATCTTTGTTTTATAAAGTAATATATCGACATTAATCTTTGCTGACCATCAATTACTAGAAAGCTATTTCGCGAAGCTTCATAAAGAAATATTTGCGGGATGGGCAAGCCAATAATTATTGATTCTATTAATTTTGAGGCACGTTTCATATCCCAAACATAATTTCGTTGAAATGCAGGAACTTTGATTGCTCCAGATTCCATAAAATCATATAATGTTTTTGTATTAAAATCATTTGGAGATGTGGTTATTTCGTATTCTGTTATTGTATAACCATCATTATCTTCATAATCCTCATGTGATTCAAACCAATCTTCATTGCTATTATCAGAATTATGTTTGAAAATTGATGTTGAGATATCCATTAATTTATGTCCTGTTCTTAACTAAAATAATCAATCTTAGGAAATTGTGCCTAATGATTCAAATTATCCATGTACGATATAGATTATACACCTTAACAATTTTATACACCTATATTATATAGTATATATTAATTGTTGATATAATAAATATTACATTTGCCTAATTTTGACAGATATATGGGAATAATTCACTTTCAGCAGACAGTCTTTTTAAACCAAGTATATAGCATGGTTTCTGGCACAAAATCATTATGCCTTTTATAAAGATAATTATTATCAAATATAATAGACCTCCTTAAATACTTAAAAAGGGTCTAGCCAAAACATTTTATCACCTTGTTTTTTATACTATTAGATAAAATTAATCCGTGATATCAAAATCTACCATGTGGTTTAGTTTAAGATATTTTGCTATCAGTAAATCAAGTTTTATTAACTTTTATTGCATTGGGTTGAGATTTTCCCAATCCGCTATTTGTACTTCGGCGCCATTACGAAACATTCGTTTTTGTAAGCGGGGAAAATCAGCTATGTCAAAAAGGCGCCTTTCTCCACCAACTATATATACTAGGTTTTCATCAAAGGGGTTGCGAAGATGGTGGGCGAGTGAGGGAGTTGGAAAACCCATGAAGTCACCGGCACCTACTTCAAATTCTTCATCGTCAATTTCTGCAATACCGCGTCCAGAAAGAATATATATAAACTCTTCTTCAAATTGATGCGAGTGATAAATAAAGGATTCTTTGCCAGGAGGAATATGCGCCAAAGTAATTCCAATCCTCTCTAAACCAACAGCTTGACCTAAGAATACACCCTTAATTTCGGAATTACTGTTCCAAGGATGAGAAAAGCTGTGTTCTTGTAGCTGCTTTATTGCTTCCGCGCGGATTAATGGATGTGGATTTTGGTTTTCGCTCATATTGAATAGAGGATTACGAGTACATTTGCCCCCCTCTCCTTTTAGGATACTGCTGGCGAATCGGGGGTGGCGCCCATCACAATAACGATTTTGCGTCATTCCAGACCTCGTAGAGACGCGATTAATCGCGTCTCTACCCACCAATTTGTGTGAAATGAGGGGTCTGAACCTCTATTTGCCAGCAGTATCCTTTTAGGAGAGGGGTTGGGGGAGAGGTTTATCAACACCTACAAAGCGCCATTAATCAATCCATTAAAACCATACACCTGGCGCCTACCCATCAACGGTACTAAAACAATCTCTTTTTCATCACCGGGTTCAAAACGTACCGCAGTACCAGCAGGAATATCGAGACGCATCCCGCGCGCTTGCTGTCTGTCGAAGCGTAATGCTGTATTGACTTCAAAAAAATGAAAATGTGAACCTACTTGAATTGGTCTATCTCCAGTATTTGCAACCTGTAGTCTTACAGTTTCACGTCCTGCGTTCAATTCAATTTCGCCATCTGGCGTAATAATTTCCCCTGGAATCATAAAATTTAAAGTCTATTGAATAGGATTATGTACAGTGACAAGCTTAGTACCATCTGGGAAAGTTGCTTCTACTTGTACTTCATGTACCATTTCTGGTACACCTTCCATTACATCATCCCGTTTTAATAACGTTGTACCAAAACTCATTAACTCAGCAACGGTGCGTCCATCCCTGGCGCCTTCTAATATAGCAGCAGTAATAAAAGCAACTGCTTCCGGGTAATTTAACTTTAAACCTCGGTCTTTACGTCTTTCTGCCAATAAAGCAGCAGTAAAAATTAGTAATTTATCTTTTTCCTGCGGCGTTAGCTGCATTTACTACCCCTTTATATTTGCCAAACACGCGGTATGCAGTCAGAACGTCCTAAAAATGATTGCCGTAATAACTGCCACACTGCCGTAAACCAGTTTCTCACCTCACTGGTAGAACTACCACGATATCTACACAAAAATCCATGTTCCAACCGAGTCACCCCGAAGGAGTGCTGAGTGTTGAGTGCTGAGTGCTGAGTGTAAGAACGGATTTTTTCAATAAATTCTGGTGATACTGCTTGACTAATATATATAAAAGTACCTACAACGGATTGTCCGTTTAATGCATGGGGACTATGAAATACTTCTTCACTACCTGGCAACCATTGTCTATCTACCCATAACGGTTTACCTTGCTGCCAAATTTCTGTGTGACTTTTCCAGTTGCCGTGTAAAAACTTCTCACCCCGCGCGCTACGTCCAAACCGCGTAATTTCCCAGCCTACAAAAGTAGCATTTTCGGCTAAATCTATACGTGTGTTTTGGCGATATACGGCGCCATCAAAAACAATTGTTTCTTGCGGTAGCCATTCTAAAGTGGCGCCTTCATTAACTTCGATATTAATGTTTTGTGTGGCTTGGTGCCCGTTACTACGATAAATCTTACTTGCTGCTGCTGTAGTAATTAATACTTGTGCTTTTGGTTGAAGTTGGAAATTACAAGATAATTTATCACCTCCAACAACACCCCCAGCAGTATGTAATATTATACTATGACAAACTAATTTACCTTCCGGGTAAAATGGACGCTGCACTTTTAAAGGTGCTTGATGATGAGCATGAATTAGTTGCGTTGCATCTTGGCGATGTGCATACACTAAATCCAGTTTGCCATGCCAGCTATTTGATGTAGTATTTACTGTGATGTTTGATGTCATTCTTTATTTATAAGATAAATTGAGTATACATGGAAAGTAAAATAACATTACGGCAAGGTAGAACTCTTGACGCTCATCCCTGTGCTTTAATTTGCTATGAGGCTTTTAATAATATCGCTGACAAACATAACTTTCCAAGATATTTTACTTCTCTACAGGAAGTTATAGATTGGTTTATAGGTAAATTCAAAAATCAAAATGTTTATTCGGTAATTGCGGAAATAGACGGACAAATAGTTGGAAGTAATTTTCTGAAGATAAGGGGAGAAATTGCTGGTGTTGGACCTGTTACAGTTGCTCCAAATGTACAGAATGACTCGGTTGGTCGGCAACTAATGGAAAATGTATTAGAGTATGCCCAACAAAAAGCTTCTGTAAGTGTTCGACTCGTGCAGGCTGGCTATGACAATTGCTCTTTAGCTCTATACACCAAGCTTGGATTCAATATACAAGAACCACTTGTAGTTATACAAGGTAATGCTTTGAATTTAGAAATTTCAGGATATCAGGTTCGCTCTTGCACTCAAGATGATATCAATGCGTGTAACCAGCTTTGTTTTAAGGTTCACGGTTGCGACCGCCAACAAGAACTTATAGAAGCGGTAAAACGACTCACCGCAAATGTTGTTACTCATGACGGTCAAATAACAGGATATTCGAGCATGGTTGGGTTCTATGGATATGCTGTTGGCAAAAGTAACGAAGAATTGAAAGCGCTTATCGGCGCCGCAACAAGTTTTGCTAAACCAGGATTTATCTTACCAACGCGCAACAGCGAGCTATTTCGCTGGTGTTTAGAGAAAGGTTTGCGTGTGGTGGCGCCAATGAATTTAATGACTTTTGGGCTGTATAACGAACCTATTGGCGCCTTTTTACCTTCGATTTTTTGGTAGTTCAACCAATGGTCTCTATAAATAGAACGTGGCGTCAGGCGCCTCAGCTTTACTTGTACCCCGAACGGTATTTTACTTATTTGCAACAGGCAAAACCCGTAATTTCCCAGCCGATAAAGTTCGAGTTTTCGTCTAAATTGCTTGAATAACTAGTCAATCCTTGAGATTACTTTCTTATTAATTTTTCAGCAAGCCCTAATTATCAGCCACATTGGTAATCAACGGAAGCAGTTACTTGATTTTGAAATACAAAAAGAAAAATAAACATAAAAATTACGAAAAGTAGAGAGTCATGTATGATTTACTGTAATGTTTAATATCATTTGTTATTTGTAAAATAAATTGAGTATATAAATGGAAAGTAAAAGTTTTTAGCTTCGATTTTTTGGTAGCTCAAGCAATTCCTTGTATAATTTGGGTAGCTCCTGAATCAAAATAAGCTTTAACAAGCTTCTACCAAGGTCTAATATAATGTGGTGTTGTGATTTTAATTGGTGTAGTTATTAGCCACATTGGTAATCAGCGGAAGCAATTGCTTGATGTTCAAATGCAAAAAGTAGATACTGCAACATTACGGGAAATCGAGAGAGAAGTTGGATTTAAAGGAATGTAAAAGATTTCTGATTTCTTTAAGAAGTCGGGAATCTAAATGTAAATGCAGAAATTACTTGACTTCACTTGGATTAAAATCGGTGATTCGTCCCTGTTTAATTGCGACAACGACATCATATGTTGCACAATAAGCAAAGGTAGTGTTGTTGGCTTTGTTATAAAGGTTTACAACCATTCCGGCGCCACCAGGTTGAACAGAAATTGGTTCTAAGTCACCGAAGAAGTATCGACGTAGTTCGTTACCGCTACCGAATTGACCTTTGTGTTTAGTTAGAGTATCTATTTTTTGAGAAGTTGTTAAACCTGTTGCATCTTTATTGTTTTGTTTGGACATCACTTGCATAGCAACTGCTTGAGTATCATGTGATTGTGTGAACGTACTTAGTGAGGCGCCACTAGCAGTAATTAAACCAGCCAAAGCAGCAGTAGCAACAATATTTTTGATTTTCATGATTTTTGGTTCCTGTAATTATAATTTGATGAAATAGAAAGTAAACTATGAATTTGAGGTATCGGATAAACTGCGTTTCTCTCTTGTTTATCAATATCTACCCCTTTGCTGAGTTTTTGCTGAGAATTAGATGAATTGAAGTTAAAAGCTGTCAGTTTTCTTTCTTATTAGGCCAACATTCCAACAAACTGTTTCTCAACCGCTTTTGAGTCCTAACGAATACTTGCAAGATCAATTGCAACTAAATAGACATCTCCAGATAGACATTTCCAGATAGACATTTCCAGAAATTGTGTAGAAACGCGATTGAACCCTTGTCTCTACGAGAATTTCAGCCCGTGCCTAATTCTTTTCCAGAGATGTCTAATCTGTTTACGCTTCAAGTTACTTTGCGTTCTTTAAATCGGATGCTGTGATGCCTTCTAAAGCTAGACCATAGCCAATTCCCTCACTGACAAGACGCTTGAGGCGCTGAGTGAGAACAACTCGTGTGTAGCGCAGGTTGAGGGTGGGTTGTTTAGCAAGCTGTTTCGCCAATTCCCACGCTCGTGCCATTAATTGGTCGGGGGGCAGCACTTCATTCACCACGCCATACTCATGAGCTTTCTGAGCCGTTAACGTTTCCTGAGTTAGGAGAAAGTAGCGTCCGCGAGTCGATCCTAAAACCAAAGGCCATAAAATATGTACCCCATCACCAGGAACAATGCCTGCATTCAAGTGAGGCATATCTTGAAACACCGTAGTCTCGGAAGCAAGCACAATGTCAGTAGTGATAATGTACTCGCTATGCAGCAGGGCTGGACCATTTACCGCAGAAATTATTGGGACTTCTATGTCGAGCAGGTTTTGTAGGACTTTCTTGCCCTCCCAAAAGGTTTTATCCCATTCATGGGGATTGGTAACATCACCCACAATACTGCTCGGTTAAGCGGGAGCATAGCCTAAAATAAAGAAAAGTTTGTTCGCGTTTTTCTAACGCGAACAAAATCGAATAAAATTTATATAAACGAACCCGCATGAGCAAGTATCTCTCAAGA
>NZ_JBXXZH010000300.1:0-10116 GCF_059640475.1 Calothrix sp. CBUCES-K 9914 | reverse complement strand
CTACATTCGCGGTTCAGGACGTAAAATCGTGATGCTGAGGGGTCAGACCTACTATTCGCCAGCGGTATCCGTAAAAGTTGTCGGGAATCTAGTTCAGACCTAAACTGATGAAAAACTTGTTGGTTAGACATTACAGCAGTTTTAAACCCAATTTTTTCGGCTTTGTCAAGCGCTTAAGTGTATAGTTCAAAAAAAACTTCCTTGAGTATACAAAGGCTAGCGGTGCCTGCCCAACCTACGATTTTAAGGGCAGGCAGGATGCCTACGGGGTTATTTTATCTGGCTTTGGTTATGTAGGGGCTGGTTAGTTTGTCGAGTTGTTGTATTAACAAACTTAGGAATAACCCTACGTCTGTAACTACACCAACAGACTCTATTGAACCTCTGTCACTAAGTTTGGTTACGACTGCGGGGTTAATATCTACACAAACCATTTTGACTCCCGCAGGTGTCATGTTACCTACACCTATGGAGTGCAACATTGAAGAAAGCATCAAAATCATGTCGGCGCCGCGAATATGTTCTGTATACTCAGCTTGTGCTTTAACCAAATCCATTTGAGTATCAGGAAGAGGGCCATCATCACGAATGGAACCAGCAAGTACGAAAGGTACGTTATTTTTAACGCACTCGTACATAATTCCACCTTTAATAATTCCTGCTTCTACGGCTTTAGCAATACTACCATGACGGCGAATTGTATTTATGGCTTTAAGGTGGTGGCGATGTCCTCCTCTGACAGAAACACCCCGTTTCATATCGACACCTAATGATGTTCCCATCATTGACTGTTCAATATCATGAACAGCGATAGCATTACCCCCTAGCAATGCTTGTACATACCCTTCACGAATTAAACGCGATAAATGTTCACCACCACCAGTATGAATTACCACTGGGCCTGCGGTGACAACTACTTTACCACCTGCATCACGAATTTTACGTAGTTCCCAAGCTACCTGTTCTACAACTAATTCTACACGGCGTTCGCTAGAAACACCCGACGACATAAAGCTGAATTCTTCAGCATTACGTTTCTCGCGCGATTCGGTTTTACGAATAGTGCGGATACCTAAAACATCAACAACCACTTCTTCGCCAACTTCTAAATCGCGTAACAATTTACACTTAGCAACTAGACCTTGAGGTGTTCTTCTAATTGCAATGGCACCATCCATACGTTGGTTTTGCACTTGCACCCACTCACCACTAACGCGCACTTCGGTTGGGTATATAGTTGTAACGTAGAAATCATCTGGCGCCACACTGTTTTGCTCAACAGGTTCAAGTTTAGCATCGCGTTCATCTTGGGGTAAATCTACAGCACCCAAATCAATTAAGTGCGAAAGAATACTTTCCATGACTTCGTGGGAAGGTGCAGAAACTCTGACTTCTGCTGCCGAAGTACTTTGACGCTGTTCGCCCAAGTTAAAGTTTAATACCTGGAAGCTACCACCATTATCGATAATTAAATCAAGCGCACGGTTAATTAAACCAGAGTCAAGTAAATGTCCTTCAAGTTTGAGTATACGACTTTCAACGTACACACTCGCATGAACTTCGTCGCGAACAGGTTCGGTGGTGCGTAATGTCAAACACTTAGCGGCGCCACCTGCTTTCAAAAATTCTGTTAATGGGGTTTCAAGTATTTGGAAACCAACTTCTTGTAGTCGTGCTTTTAAGCTATCAGAAGCTTTATTCATCACGACAATATGGTCAATGTTAACTGCGTTACAAGCAAAGTTAACCGCGTCAGCTTCTTCTAGGACAATGCGTTTTTCTGCTGCTACACGCATTTCAATCAGGCGGTTGGAATATGAGTCAAAAGCGCCTGGATAATAAAGTAAATACCCGTTAGCTAAAGGACAAAAACAGGTATCAAGATGATAAAATCTATCATCAATCAGACGTAAAGACAACACCTCAATATCAAGCCACTTTGCGAGAAAAGGGTGTGAGTCTAACTCAGAACGAAAACCATAACCAGCCCAAAGCCAGCGTCCTTCTCGGTCTAGAAGTGCATCACCGGCGCCTTCAAAAGGTAAATCTTTGGGAAGTTCGTAGACAGTATAACCATTTTGTTCAAACCAAGCTTTGAAAAATGGTTCTTCACCCTGACGCTCTTTATGTAAAAAGCGGCTTAAAACAACATTTTGACCTAGTACTAAGCCAGCATTGGCGGTAAAAACCATATCAGGAACACCTTTTTCAGGTTTCACCAAATCCACAATTGCGTGTTCCTTGAGTATGTGGTGTAAACCCGACCATTGCTCAACAGCCTTATCGCGCGAAGACTTGTGGATGTTTCCCTCCATCCAAGGGTTAATCACATAGTCCACATCATAGTGGTCAGGAGCGCACATCAAAAACTTAATCCGAGAAGTCATAAAAATTACCAGCGTTTAGATGCCTAGAACGTGTATTATATAGACCTGCAAGCGCTATCGTACCTAAAATAGTAAAAAACGTCTGCTTTTTAATTTTTATTAAATCAGATGTAAGGCGGTTGCAAACAGAAAATCATATATAGGACAGGCAGGGATGCCTGTTCCACAAGAAACTACTACATCTAATTGGGTGAAATCCGGTATGCTGGTTAATTAGGGCAGGCATTATTATAAGAGTTATAGAGATATTGACGAGATATGGCAACGCTTCAACTATAAAGATATTTTCTACAACTCAATATAATTATGATGCTCGCAGACAAAGTTAGTATTTCTAGCACTCAACCACGTCCAGCGCGCGTTTGGATGCCAGAACGAGTAGTGTTTACACCCGCAGCACTTGATGAACCGTGGGGACAGAAGATTAAGCAGCGTATAGAATCACTCTCATTACCTATTGAAGAATTACCTCGTAACCGTCTTACTGGTTTACGCGGTGAAACTGAGCGCGAGACTTATGATATTTCTAAGCGTACTCTTGCTCTAGTGACGGCGCCTCCAAGTCAGTTTAAGCTTAGTCCTATTCCACCTTCTGCTGACTGGCAGTTTCATTTAGCTGAGGGTTGTCCAGCACACTGTCAATATTGTTACTTAGCTGGCAGTTTAAGCGGTCCACCAGTTATTAGAGCATACGCTAACTTACCACAAATCTTAGATAATTTAGCAAAATACGAGCAACCTGGAAAGGCTACTAGTTATGAAGTTAGCTGTTATACAGACCCTCTTGGTATTGATCATTTAACAGGTAGTTTAGCTGAGTGCATTCGTTATTTTGGTACTCGCGAAGATGGGTATTTACGTTGGGTCTCGAAGTTTGATGCTGTGGAACCACTTTTAGATTTACCGCATAATGGACATACTCGCTGTAGGGTAAGTGTAAATGCGGCGCCTATTTCTGGTAAGTTTGAAGGTGGTACTGCGTCTGTTGCATCTCGGTTGATGGGACTACAGAAGTTAGCATTGGCGAAGTATCCTGTTGGGTTAGTAGTGGCGCCAATTATGCCGATGGAAGATTGGGAAATGCACTACAGTAATTTGTTTGACCAAATTAGCGAAGCTTTAGATTTTGATTGTGATTTAACCTTCGAGCTAATATCGCACCGCTTTACACCTGGTTCCAAAGAAGTCTTACAAACTTGGTATCCACACTCGAAGTTAGATATGGATGAAGAAAAGCGCAGCGTTAAGCGTAATAAGTTTGGCGGCACCAAGTACGTGTACGATAACGACATCATGAAGACATTACGCCGCTTCTTTGAGGGTGAAATTGGGCGCCGTTTCCCTAACGCCAAAATCTTATATTGGACTTAAGTCGTGAATTATTAAATCCCCGTCCATTATGCGACGGGGTATTTTCAATTCCAACCTTGTATTTCTACCAATTCAATACACAATTGATTAATTTGCTCTAAATCAGGTCGATGTTGTAAAGTCGATACTTGATAAACTTTATCCATTTCTTCAACTAAATCCTCTGCCATTTTCATCACTTCTTCGTAAGAATATTTTCCTTGCAGAATTGCTCTTAATTCCTCAACGTCACCTGCTTCTCGACGATCTACAACAATTTGTCCTGTACGTAAAATTTCTAGTCCACTACGTAATAAACGTATACAGTGCATACCATGTTTGAGATCAAAACCAGATTTGCGCTCCATTTCTGCGCGCACGGGATTACGATTTTCTTGCCAAGATAAGTAAGCTTTCCATTCGCGTAAAGCAACTTGATAACTTTGGCTTCTTTGTAGTAGTCTGATAAAGTCTTTACGGCTATTTGTTAGTTTTTGAGTGGTTAAGAGCGTGTCATCGGGTAAAGTGTATTGCTTCAAAACACCCTTGAAGTCGATGTCGGCTGTTAGTAGCTTATATAGTTGCTCTGATTCTTCTAAAAACTCTATCTTACCGCGAATTATTAAATACAAGTATTCTAAAAATGCGTTGAGTTCCTCTTTCGAGAGTGGTTCTTCGCTTTCAATGTTAAAGTCACTAGGTAACGGTTTACTTTTGGGTGGGTTTAGTAACCACTTGCGGTGACTTTCCATTTTCTTGATTTGAGCAAATGCGTATCCTGAATAAGTATGCTTGACTTTCTTACTCAAGAATAACTTGCGTTGATTAATTAAATGCTGCCCTACGGATGTCAATACTGGGTATTCTTTCATCCACAGTAATTCTAACACGTTGGGATTGGCGCCTGATAATAGCTGGATTATTTTCCGCAACTCATAAATAACAGTATCTTTGTTTCCATCTAAAAACGGATAAATACCAGGTTCTGTATCCCAACCGTTTTCCTTTTGCTCAAAAGTGTTAAACCCTAGATAATATTCTTTCGGTGCAATAAATACACCTCGATAATCATAATCAGAATCAGGACGGTTTAAACCATAACCGTGACTTCCTGCTAACCCAATAAATATAGTACGCCTTTCAACTTCTATACGTTGCATATTACATAAACTACGCTATACCACACTTTGATTGTAATAAAAAAAATCTGAGCAAGCGTAAAAGCTGCTCAGAAGGTTTGGTGCTGTTCTGTGTCATTTATAAATACAGCCCTAATTAGAACAATTACGCGAACTACTGGAAAATAATCTTTTATGCATTGGAAAATCTCAAAAAATATTAATTGACATTGCGTAGTGGACAAAATATCATGGAAATTTGTCTGTCTAATTCCCGCTCGGAACAGGTGGACACAGAACAAAGGCTGGCTAAGTAAGTCAACAAGTTGATTAATGTCAGCTACCTGTACGGCAATAAATAGGACAATTCTATGACCTACGCAATTATTGAAACTGGCGGCAAGCAAGTGCGTGTAGAGCCAGGTCGTTTCTACGACATTGAACTGCTGAGTGTTGAACCTGAGCAAAAAGTTAGTATTGACGCGGTTTTATTGGTACAGCACGACGGTACTGTGACTGTAGGACAACCAACAGTTGATGGTGCGGTAGTCGAAGGAACTGTGATGCGACACTTCCGCGACCGCAAAGTCCTTGTGTATAAGATGAAGCCCAAGAAGAAAACCCGTAAAAAACGTGGTCACCGTCAGGAAGTTACTCGTCTGATGATTGATTCAATTAAAATGAACGGGTCAGTATTGGGGTCAGCAACAACTTCAACCGAAGAAACAGCTTCAACTGAACAAACAGCTTCAACTGAAGAAACAACTTCAACTGAAGAAACAACTTCAACTCAAGTTGAGGCGCCTGCTGAATAATATTATGTAGCGCGCGACTGCCTAACAAAGCGAGAAATAGAGAAGATAAACGAGAGGACATTATGGCTAGTAAGAAAGGTACAGGTAGTACGCGGAACGGACGCGACTCAAATGCCCAGCGGCTTGGTGTAAAACGCTATGGTGGTCAAACCGTGCGCGCGGGTAATATTTTAGTTCGTCAACGCGGTACAAAATTTCACCCTGGCAACAATGTAGGTATCGGTAGCGATGATACATTATTTGCCTTAATTGACGGTGTTGTTGCATTCGAGAGAAAGGGCAAAACCCGCAAAAAAGTCAGCATTTATCCCGCTGCTGCCTGCTAAATAAGTTCTGAGTAGAAAGTGGTGAGTGCTAAGTATTAGTTATAACTTTAAACTCAGCACTCATCACTCATCACTCAGCACTCAGCACTCATCACTCATCACTCAGCACTCAGCACTCCTAACTAAAAAAACCTATTAAGAGCTACACCCATTGCTATACCACTGAAAGCAACACAGTATAAAATTCCAAGGGTATCTAAGTAACGAAACCCAGCGGATTGAAAATCAATCCGTGCCAAAATTGTCGCACATGCAATTAATAAGGAGTCAAGAAATAACTTAAACCAGGCAATCATTAAGAATAATGAAAATGCACCCAAAACAGTAATGGCAAAGGTACGTGAGTTAGATTTAAAAAATAAATTAGTATAACGGTTCATCTGTGGCCAGGGAGTTGCCAAGGCGCCAACTATTACAGTAATGACGGCAATAACTGCAACCCATAGGATAGGCGGTATACGTTCTTCTGACATTACCCAACCTAAACAGCAATAAGTTAGTAAGGCTAAGGTTAAGGAAAGCCACGGTATTCTTTTGATGATTGACATCATAACTGATATTCCACCGATTTGGGCTACTCTTCAATTATCGACCCTAACAAAGTGATATTTACAGGCTAATTGGTTAGATAAGTACTGTGTAAAGCTAGATACAAACTTCTGAAGTGAGAATCTAGGATGTGAATGTGAAGCACGCGCTTTGCAGTGGCGCCAATTTGCAAATATAGTAGAGAAATTTCTAGTAAAGTAGTTAAATATTTTCTTAAACATTTGTAAACTGTTAGCAGCTAAGTAACCGCGAGTTACATCTTGTTAAGGAATATGATGAAACAGCTTGTTATCGCCGAGCGCGTATGTTTAACGGGTCATATACTGGCTAAGGCTTTTGGACTAGCAGGAATATTGCTAGTTATACCCCATGCCGAGAAGATATTGAATTTTGGCGAAGTTGGGCAGACAGCTATGCAACTGAGCATGGCAAATGGTGGTGTCGTCGATATTATTCTAGGTACGATAGCTGTCTCAATCTATGCCTTTAGAACTTTGGGATGGCAAACTTGGCTCTCATTCATGCTACCGTCAGTATTGATATCGGTTAGTAGTGAATTATTGGGAACAGGTACTGGGTTTCCTTTTGGTGACTATCATTACCTAAATGGTTTAGGATACAAAATTGCGGAACTTGTACCTTTTACAATTCCCTTGTCTTGGTTCTATGTTGGATTATCAGCCTATCTTATTGCCCGCGCGGGGTTAGGGGTTGCAAAAAATCCAACTATTCTGCGTCAAGTCGGCGCCGTCGTATTAGGAGCAGTGCTGTTTACTAGTTGGGATTTTGCGCTCGAACCAGCTATGAGCCAAACATCGCTGCCTTTTTGGTTCTGGGATCAAGCTGGAGCATTTTATGGAACTCCCTACCAGAATTATGCCGGTTGGTTCGGCACTAGTACAGTATTTATGGCTGTAGCAGCACTTTTGTGGCGTAATAATCCCGTAAAATTAGAGTCGAAACAACTCAACGTACCAATGATAGTGTACTTGAGTAACTTTGTATTTGCGGCTGGACTCAGTTTAGGTGCAGGGTTTATCGTTCCCGTATCATTAGGCTTATGTACAGGAGTTATCCCAGCGTTAGCACTGTGGTGGAAAGCAGTCAAGCTTCCCATGTCTCAAGCTACAACCGAAGTTACCAAACCCGTTCCAGTCGAAGCTGGCGCCAAGTAAAAATAGACTCATAAGGTGCGTGACGCCACCAGATGATTTCTTCGTTTAAGAATTGTTGTAGCGTCACGCACCATACCCCAACTTGTCAATGCCCAATTTTTTATCAGTAGTGAGTTCTTTTGCGCTGCTACTGCTTCTAATTCAATTACCCGCAGTTGCTATTCTACTGTCACGTTTATTCAAAGGTCTTCGTCGTCACCCTCCCCTGGCGCCGCAAAAACCGACTCTTGATATTTTAGGTAGTGTTAGTGTGGTTGTTCCTACGCTTAACGAAGCTGAACGTATTAACCCGCTGCTTACTGGTTTAAGTCGGCAAAGTTATGAGCTTCGAGAAGTTATTGTTGTTGATAGTAACTCTCATGATGGTACACAAGAACTAGTTAAAGCCAAGCAAAAACAAGACCCTCGATTTCATTTGATGACAGATGACCCTTTACCTCAAGGTTGGGTCGGTCGTCCGTGGGCATTACACAGTGGTTTCAAGCAAACCTCTACAGCGAGTGAATGGTTTTTGGGTATGGATGCTGATACAGAACCGCATCCAGGTTTGATTGCGAGTTTAGTTCAAACAGCTACTGCTCTTGAATACGATTTAATTTCGCTGTCACCACAATTTATTCTTAAATATCCTGGTGAGTGTTGGTTGCAACCAGCATTATTAATGACATTACTTTATCGCTTTGATCCTGCTGGGATCAATGCCTTGCAGCCAGAGCGAGTCATGGCAAATGGACAGTGCTTTTTGTGTCGGCGTGCAGTCCTAGAGGCAGTCAGTGGTTATACGAGTGCAAGTAGTTCTTTTTGTGACGATGTGACTTTAGCCCGAAACATTGCTGCCTCCGGATTCAAAGTTGGTTTTTTAGACGGCGCCAAAGTCTTAAAAGTGCGAATGTATGAAGGTGCCGTTGAGACATGGAAAGAATGGGGTCGTAGTTTAGACTTGAAAGACGCTTCAAAATTAGCCCAAACATGGGGTGATATTTGGTTACTCGCTTCGGTTCAGGGTTTGCCTATTGTCATCATTTCTTTACTTTTAGTTTTGATATCCAACACAGCTTTATTTGAGTTGCTAAGAAATAACCTTCCAATTACTTTATTACTAGGGTTGAACTTATTTTTGGTAGCGATAAGGTTTGGAATGTTGTTTGCAATTGTACCCTCATACGACCGCAGTCAAGCAAAAGGGGGATGGTTATTTTGGTTATCACCTTTTGCCGACCCCGGCGCGGTGTTACGAATCATTCTATCCGCATTGCAAAAGCCGAAAAAATGGCGAGGAAGAAGTTACTCGGCACTTTCTTCTTGAATTTTGTCTCCCCGTTCAAGTTCCCAAAGGATTTGATTACCTTCTCTACGGACACGGGAGACAATCCAATTTCGCCAGCGCCATTGATCCCCGCGACTGGTGACAGCGCTGGCATGGACATCCATTAAATCAGCTAGCTCAGAACTGGTTATTAAATAACCTTTTTCCGCAATTTCATCGGCGATACGAAGGGTATCAACGAGGTTGCGAAGTTGTGTTACCCGCATTTCACGAGGAATATCTTCGTTAGTATGGTTGCTCGCAGAGGCGATAGAAGCATCTATCATGGTGTTATCAACGACAATATCGACATCATTAGTCTTTTCGTTAATTATGGTCGAGTTTGCCTTTATTTCAGAAGCATTTGTTACACTTAACTTAGTTTTTACTGCTTCATTAGTATTTGCCATATCTTGGCTTTGCTTTAATGCTGGGGCTTTTCCAGCCGCAAAAGCTCGTGCGATAGCATCACACCTTTCGTTACCAATATTACCAGCATGACCTCGAACATGTTCCCATCTAACCTTACGACTATTGAGTTCGTCAAGAATTTCTAGTAAATCTTGGTTTTGAACTGGTTTCCCGTCAGCTTTCTTCCATCCCTTCTTCTTCCAGCTTTTAACCCACTTGGTGACGCAATTGATTAAATACTCACTATCGGTGTAAAGAGTAATAGGGTAGCTTTGTCCTGACGCTTCCATATATTGCAGTGCTGCGATGGCAGCTTGCATCTCCATCCTATTATTCGTAGTTTGACGGCAACCGTCTCCAAGTTCATGAACCGAACCATCATCAAAATAAACTACAACACCCCAACCACCCGGCCCGGGATTTCCAGTACAGGCGCCGTCTGTGTATATACTCTCAATTGTTAGTGAAGCCATAGTTAATAGAATATTTCGTACTGTAGTTTTGATCCCCCCACTACCACCCGCGTCGAAGGAGGGAACAGGAAAAAATATTATCCTTCCACTTCACACCTATTTACTAAACACATATTTCTTTACATTCAACAGTGTAGTGGTCTGTGTCATTAATTTCGGGGCGTTGGCGCCTGACGTGATGATATGGTAGGGTGTGTGACGCTACG
>NZ_JBXXZH010000299.1:0-10142 GCF_059640475.1 Calothrix sp. CBUCES-K 9914 | reverse complement strand
TACTAATAGCCGCTCTTCAAGTTCATTTTTTGTTCCTTTCAAACGCAAATTTTAAGCATAAATACTTATTGACGTAGTAGGTTTTAGCTTAACTTGACGCTAATGGCAAGGATGCCCACCCCACAAAAAATGAGTGGAGATTTTTTTATTTGAAAGTCCCTAAGTGTGACGTTGGCGTTCTTGTAGTTATATTCGTTTACTGAATCTCAGTACGCCATACAGCCACGAGTGAACCTTGAACTTGAACGCTTGAAGCACTTACTTCAATTGGCTCATATTTACGGTTCGCTGGTTGTAGAGTAACCATCTCTCCATCGCGATAAAACCGCTTCAAAGTTGTGCCGTGCCCTTCGACGCGCGCGGCAACAATTGTGCCGTTCTTGAGATAGTCAGGCTCTAGTACCGGACGCAAGAAGACTAAATCACCATCGGCGATCAAATCTTCAATCATGCTGTCCCCTGTCACGCGCAGTGCATAAGTTTGTAACGGCAATGACAAGTTCATAAAATCAACATGCTCTACTGCGTCGCTGTACGGCTCAATCAAACCGCCCGCTGCAATTGTTCCCAATACCGGGATTCCATGTCTTGACGCGCGTAATACTCGAATTGTACGAGCTTTACCTTCATTCCATTCAATGTATCCCTTCGTGCGTAAATGCTCAAGACGGCTTTGAATTGGCGCCGGCGATTTCAGATTCATCGCCTGCATCATCTGCCTGATAGAAGGTGAATGTTGGTGCATACGGATATATTCCGTTAGCCATTCGTACAATTCTTTTTGCGCTTCCGTTAGTCGTTCCATACAATCTTAAATTAGGAGTGAAAAACAAATCTCCCTAGAACATTGGTACTACAAAAACACCAAATGCACCATACTTTTTGAATAATTGATCTAAAACTTTATATTTAGTAGGTGAGTGATGGGGACGTAGGGAGAAATAAAGTGGTTGTACTAAGTAAGTATACCCGTTTTTCGGCTTAAAATCTCTATGTTACAAAAATTTAGTAAAAATGAACTTAGAATTTTTGGGATCGGGCGAATTCAAGCCAGTCAAAAATCAATTTTAAGTTTCATTTTCAGAAATTTACTCACGTGAATCTTTTTTTATTCTGCCCCTAAAAGACTAGCAAGTAAAGCTTTTTGAGCGTGCATACGATTTTCAGCCTGTTCCCAGATTCGTGACTGCGAACCCTCCATAACAGAATTTGTGATTTCTTCATCACGATGGGCTGGTAAGCAGTGTAAAACAATTGCGGCAGGGTCAGCAAGACTTAATAATTGCTCATTGATTTGATAAGGCTGGAAAATGGGCAGTCTATCAGTAGCTTCCTGTTCTTGCCCCATACTTGCCCAGACATCGGTGTAAAGTACATTTACTCCCTTAACACCAACTTCAGGGTCATTAGTCAAAGTCACTTCGGTTTTGTCCCGTGCAATTTCGCGGGCAAGTTCAACAACTCTTAAATCTGGTTCATACCCGTTGGGTGTTGCAATTCTTACGTTCATCCCAACTAAAGCGCAACCTAACATTAAAGAATTAGCGACGTTATTACCGTCACCAACATAAGTCAGCGTTAAGCCGTGAAAACAGCCAAAAGACTCTTGAATTGTCATCAAATCGGCTAACACTTGGCAAGGGTGTTCCAAGTCTGTAAGTGCGTTAATAACGGGTATTTTTGCGTAATTCGCGAAAGTTTCGAGTTCCTGTTGAGCAAAAGTACGGATTGCTAAAATATCTAAATATCTATCCAAAACTCTAGCTGTATCTTGTATTGGTTCACCGCGACTAACTTGAGTTACATTTGGATTTAAATCGATTACTTGTCCACCTAGCTGATACATTGCTACAGTAAAGCTGACCCTAGTCCGTGTAGAAGCTTTTGAAAACAACAGTCCTAAAACCTTATCGCAGTGCAACTTGACCTGTTTTGATTTTAGCTGGGTTGCTAATTTGAGCAGAGACTCAACTTCCTCACCCGTCAAATCTGCCAAACTTAATAAATCTCTTCCAATCAACGCTGCCATGCTTTATGCCACGAACAATAGTACTAAAATTGATTTTACCCAACCATGTTCGCTCGCGAGTAGCGCCCTTCCTCGTGACGAGAGCTAACTAGCTAACACTTTTTGGATATTTCTTTTGTTTAACCAAGATTTGAGGTCACTGTCAATGGGTTGAGATAACTCATAAGAATATTGACCCTTTTTACAGATAAACCACATTCGCAGAAATTTATAAATCATTCTTCAGACAGAGAATTTATCAGGACTTACGCTCTGGGCACATAAAAACCGTAGGGTGCGTGACGCTATAAGGAAATTTCAACGTAGATATTAAGACTTGTAGCGTCACGCACCGACTCATGATTGTGACTTAGTAGAAGTTTATAGGTGTGGCGTTCTTGATACCGAATGTGTAACAAGGTTTGTTTGAGTGCAGGCGCCCATATATGGCACCTCCACAATCAACCAGCAAAAATTAAAATTTAGGTATTTACAAAAAATGAGTCTATGCTATAATGAGTGACTGTTGAGCTAAATAAACAATCTCACGCCGGCATAGCACAGTGGTAGTGCATCCGACTTGTAATCGGAAGGTCGTTGGTTCAAATCCTACTGCCGGCTTATAATAAAGAGTACTTAAATAAGTTCTGGGTAATTCCCTGTTCGGATGAAGTCATATTAGTCTCCTATGGTTCTTTTAAGTAAAATAGCAACTAGCAAGCCAGTCATTAAATAACCGATTATTGTTTCTGTCACAGTTAATATCCTGCCGATAGGAGAGATAGGTTGGATATCAGTACCTGATGTAGTAAACGTCATTGCTGAATAATAAAGGCTATTCCATAAACCTGGTTTATTTAGTGAGCTTGGAAAAATAAAATACATAAATGCGAACAATAATATTGTTGTTAAGCAAAATAAAGAAAATCTTACAAAAGAAAGTTAATAGATTTAGCTAGTTTTTGTTAACGGCGTATGCTATGATACACGATTGTGCTTTATTCTCCCAGTCGTTTGAGAATAAACTTAACTTTAACCAAGCTGGCACTGCTTCTCTGTATATATGCCATATATATATGCCATATGTACCTTTGATGTAATGCTAACCTACACACTTATAAAGCTAGCGACCCATTTACGGAAAGCCTTTTTAGCGGCTAGTTGTCCAATAGTTTTACTTTCAGTAATAAAACGAGGAATTTCTTTTACTGGTACTGGTTCAAACGTTGGGCTAATTTGAACTTCCTCATATTTTTGACCCTTAAGAACGTAAATTTGTAGCGTAGTACCATTGAACCGCCAAAATTCAGGAATTCTTATTTTCGCGTACAAGGACAATTTATCTATCCTTGACCGAGAGTATTCAACCTCAAGTACTAAATCTGGTGCTGGGTCTTCATCTAAATTAATATTTTCTCTACCCCTGACCACTTGTTCGTTTTGAATGTAGTAACTGGTGTCTGGCTCACCTCCCTTCTCTAAGTCATCGCGCGTTAGTGTCGTTGAACCAGTACTCTTGACCTCAAATCCAAACTCCTCGCACAACACCAGTATAAAACCTTCAATTATGCGGTTTGAGCTTTCATGAGGCATTAATGGTGTCATAATTTCCAGCAACCCATCAGAATAAGCAATTCGATTAACGCGCGACTGTCCCATTTCTGCCAGCATAGCCTTAAATGTTTGCCAGCTAATGTTTTCTAGTACAGTCCTAGTTTCTGCGCTCTCTGTTGTTACAACCATTGTTTTTATAAACTCACTGGTAGTCTTTCTTCATATTTACCTTGTTGAATAAGCTTGTTGGCTTGCTTCAATTTGGTCTAAACGGTCGGGTTGTGATTGACTCATAATTATTGGTTTTGAATAAACGTGTCTGTGCTGCTCACGCAGGCACCTTTACTTAAACAAGCTATCTGAGGTTAGGTTAATTTTGATGCATCTGCTCTAAAATCTCCAATCCCTTATCTACTTTAGGCTGGTTAATAAGCTGTCTGCATTTGCGTCCAGCTTCAACAGCTTGACGCATTAAATTATGCCCTTCTTTATATTTACCTTGTCCAATAGGCTCGTTGGCTTGTTTGCTTAAGTCTTTGGCTTGCTTCGACAAAGCTTTTATTTCAGTTCTATCCATTTTCCTGCTCCGAAATTACAGAACTTATCGATAGGCGCCCGCTCAAATACTTTTTCGGAATCGTAGGGTGGGCACTGCCACCTTACTTTTGCGTGTTTATCTCTTGGTTGTGAAAATAGTTGTAAACATCATTAACATTCCGCCAACAAGAATTGTCATGGCAAGTCCGGCAGTAATCAAATCTAATGTACTTTCGTTCATATACTTGGTTATTAATTACTAAATCTAAGATGTTATGAGATATGAGTTTATCTACTATCCCCTATCCTCTAAAAATCAACACCCCTCTTAAGTTCTACACCTTGGTTGGCGTAGTGTTTATGACAGTAGACTTCTGAATGTACTGTTGCTAAATCGAAATAAGCTGGTTGGTTTTGACAGCGACCTGTAATTACAACTTCAGTATCGCGCGGTTTGCGAAGCAGTGCTTGGACAATTGGCTCGACTGGAAGTAGTTCTAAATCTACTGTAGGGTTGAGTTCATCAAGAATAATAGTTTTGTAAAGTCCGGAAGCGATAGCAGTTTTGGCAATTTCCCAACCGCGTTCAGCTTCGACGTAATCTAATTCTTGACGTGAGTTACGCCATACAATCGCGTCGCGTCCGCAACGCTGATGGTCTATTACCTCTGGATATGATTGTTGTAGGGCTGAAATTGCTGCATCTTCGGTGTAACCGCTGCCACCTTTGAGCCACTGCATTATTAATACGCGCGTTGAACCTGGGTGATTTATACCTCGCCCAATTGCTTGTAATGCTTTACCTAAAGCACTTGTTGATTTACCTTTACCAGCTCCGGTATATATTTCAATACCAGTTACTCCCTGTAACACCGCTGATTCGTGGTGATGGGGTTTCATTTCGGAGTGTAAATCAGATATATCTAATAGCTTTTGCGGCGCCGCGCGTCCTGTGGTGATTATTTCCAAATCATGGGGTTTGGTTTTGAGAACTCGGACAACTTCATCGATATCGAGTAAACCTAAATCCATGACGGGGTTTATTTCGTCAAGTACTACCACTGAATATAATCCTGAAGCAATAGCGCCTTTGGCAACGTCCCAACCACGCGCGGCTTCCTGTCTGTCAAAACTTGTAATTTCATGGAGTCCAAAAAACTCAGCCCGACCAGTACGAACTTGGTCGATCAAATGAGGAAAACCACTTTGCAAAGCTGCAATGGCGCCGTCTTCATCGTAGTGACGTTCAGGGCCTTTAAGAAAACGCAGCAACAAAACACGATTAGTATTTGATGGTGTATTTATACCTAAACCTATAGAGCGTAGAACTACACCCAAAGCGGCTTGAGATTTTCCTTTTCCTAAACCATCATAAACATGGATTTGTCCTCTAACCCTTTGAGAAAGCACATTTGCAGTGCGAATACCGATGCCGTTCCTTACCATCTTACCCAGAGCTATTACGTCGCAGTGTTATATCTTAGCGCGTTTTCACCTCCTAGGTAATTATTCCATAGACCAACCGACCCTCTTGTGTTCTAAGATAATATTTTTTATAAATACAGAATCAAATTCTTATACGCAATAGTTATAGTTATGTGTCTTATACTATCTCTTGGTTAAATTGTATGGAAAGTTCTGTATCAAATAGTGTTAAAGAGCAAAAACAGTGCGATAATTTCCCCCAACAGCCCGATTCATAGTGTGCCTATACTTTCTCAAACACCACTACCGACAGTCGTATGCTAGATTTTTCTGGTTTTCCGTTTTTTTATGTGTCCCCAGTCTTCCCACTGGGTGCAATTCTGTTTAATTTTTTGTTTTTCACGCTTGCCATACCCATTGAGGCATATGTCTTAACTACTAGACTCAAATTTGACAAGCGTACTAGTATATTTTACTCAATAGCTATAAATCTATTTTCCGGCGCCATTGGATGGTTAGCGTTTTTTATTGTAGAACCACTCTTACCACCTGAATTGAGGTCAGAATTAGTTAGCTATGTTTTTTTTAATCAACCAGTTACTAATACTAGTTGGTTAGTGATAATGATGACCGCTTTTATCATTTTCTTCACTACGTTCTTAATTAAGTTTTTCCTGTTGAAAGTGGTGTTAATGTCACTCCGTGAACCAGGCAAAGCACAACCAGAATCTCAACTTATCGGTCGTAAAACTTCACGGCGCCTAGGTCGTATGAAACTACAAAACACAAGTTTACTGACAACAATTCTAATTGCAAACTCTCTAAGTTACAGTGCCATAACTATTGTGATTTTAATTAGTACAGTGCGGCTGTAATTGAATAAACATTACTAACTAACATTACCAACGAACATTATTAACTAGTTGAGATACGGATATGAGAACGGGAATAGTCAGAGACTTATTAGGTCTTTTCAATATTTTTGAAGGTGTTTATGAGCGAATTAAAAAGATATTAATTCCGGAACGTGCGTATTCTTGGCAAACTTTGATTTATCTAAGTATATTTTCTTGGATCATGTCATCGCTAGCAGCATATCCAATCAAAAGTTTGATCGCGTTTTTCGGTTGGGTATTTTTAATCGCAGGTACATCATGGTATACAACCGACCAGCCTATACTTATCCCTGGTACAAATATGCCAGTTGGTGCTGTGATTACAGGATTCTTGGTTAGTGTTTTTGCTTTTGGTCACGAGGAAGATGTCATTACAACACGAACAATTGTATTGTGGCCTACTATTGCAGCAATAATTACAGCTATCCCAGAATTCTTTGAAGGTAGCGGGATTGATTCTAAACGTCAAATTCCCAAAGCCGAAGTCCGTCAAAGAATTATAGTTCTAGTTGGCTGTTGTTTAATACTTAGCGCTTGGATACAATTGTACTTTACTGTTGATAAATGGGCTAGACAGTATCCAAGCGTATTAGCTGATAGATTTGATCGCAGTGCTTTTGTAATTAGAACTGAAGCACCCACAAAAATTCCCAAAAACGGCGCCATCATCTTAAATAGAATACAGCCATTAGTTGAACAGCAAATAGCAGCAACATCTTGGTCAGATGTAGAACGCTGGTTAATAGACGCACCGCAGAAGGTAAACGCTTTGGGTGAAAAAGTTATAAACGACTTAAGTAGACAAAGCGGTAAAAAAGTTCGAGAAGGTCAGGTAGAAAGCATTGAAGAATGGCGCCTGTGGAAAATTGACTCGCGCGTTACCAACAACAAAGGTGGATATAAATTAGATATATTAGCTTTGTGGAACGGTCCTAGTTCGAGTTCTAAGCGTAACTACTTAAGTAAATCCTGTCAAATTGACCCAATTTCTAAACCAGCAGATACTTTAACGGTAAACATTAAGAAACCAGGTGAGAAAATTGTTGTTGCAGAAATTGAATGTAAAAAAGTACCCTCTTTCTTACCTGGTCCTCCTCCAGCGCCGAAGCGGTAAAAATAGAATTTAGGGGAATTGGGAGTAGGCAAATAAGTGAAGAAGGAAGTATAAATAATTTGGCAGTTAGGATTTGATGCCCCATTCTCTTTTTTCTAGCCTTTATTTTAAATTCCCCATTTCCATTGATATAATTATGAACTTTGGTAGAGTTTTTGTACTAGCAGGTAATGTCTTTCGTGAAGTTGTGCGCGACCGCATACTTTACATTATTGGTTTCTATGGCTTGATAACTATCGCTTCGATGCGTCTGTTGCCTGAATTCGCTGGTTCCACTGAAGACAAAATGCTCCCAGATTTTGCTTTTGCTTTTATGAGCGGGTTAGTTATGATAGTCGCGATATTTATTGGCACAAATTTGGTAAACAAGGAAATTGAAAAACGAACGATTTTGATGCTTGTTGCCAAACCTATTAGCCGCAGCGAGTTTATCACTGGAAAATTCTTCGGATTATCGGCGGTCTTAACAGTACTGGTTGTGGCAATGACTGTTATAATGCTGACCTGTTTACAAATTGCAAAAGTTTCTTACTCAATACAAGCCATTACGATTGCGTTAATATTCTTATTGCTACAACTATACTTAATCGCTGCTGTTGCAATTACGCTCGGTGTGTTCACTAGTTCATTACTAGCTACAGCTTTAACGTTTGGTATATATTTGATGGGTACTATTACTCAAGACCTACTCAAACTTGGTAATCTCAGTCGTAATCCAGTTATAGAGCGTGTTACACAAACTATATATTTAGTACTGCCTGATTTATCGCGCTTAGATTTCAAGAATGATGCTGTGTATGGTTTACAAGCCTTGCCTAACTCTGCAACTTTAATAGCTAACGCCAGCTATAGTATCTTTTATTGTGTAATGCTGTTAGGTTTAGCTATTCTTATTTTTTCTAAACGTGAATTTTAGCAGCTAGCTAAAGTTTTAAGTACATTGGGGGTTTTAACTGGCGCCCCCAAATCTAATTTATTTTGTTTACTCAAAAAATATTATATGTGGCTGATGAATTACTCCATCAGGCATGATGGTATCTGTCAATTTAGCATTATGGAAGTTAGCATCCTTAATATTCGCTTCAAACAAATTTGCCTGAACTAAATTTGCCCAAGTTAAATTGGCGCCTGTTAAATTCGCCTGATTCATATTTGCTTCAACTAAATTGGCACCGCATAATTTTGCGTTACTTAGGTTAGCTTTGATTAAATTAGCTTCAATCAATGATGCTTCGACTAATTGAGATTCACTCAAGTCAGCTTTTCGTAAATCCGCACCACATAACGACGCTTCCCAGCAATTTGCTCGTTTCAGCTTTGCACGCCATAAAAAGGCGCCACACAAATTTGCCCTAGATAAGTCAGCATCTATTAAATTCGCTTCACATAAACAAGCTTCATGTAAATACGCTTCTCTTAATTTTACCTTGACCAGGTTGGCACCACTCAAATTTGCACCCGTCAGTATTGAACGACTTAAGTTTGCTTGGTTCAAGTTCGCACCGACTAGATTAAACCCACTCAGATCAATTCCAGATAAATCTATTCCACTCAAGTCGCATCCACTCAAGTCCTTGTGCTGAAATGATTTATCTGTTTTGTCTGTCGCTTTATTAAAAATTTTTCTCAGTATTGATTCTTGTTTATCTACTTGATTGCTCATAACTTTCCTCAAACTCTTAGGGGTGCTGTTGCTGGTTGTATTTTAGATTACACTGACTTAACAGATGCTTAAGTAAAGAAGGAAACAAATTGTAAAAATTTTAGCGAAATATCTGTAAACATTCAAACAAGCTATTGGTTGATTTCATCTAACGTTTAATTTGTCGAATAATTTGTCAAATGGCGCCGATGACCATGTATAATTTACATTTGTGTCATAGTTCTTTAATACAAGTCAACAAACTTTGATAAATAAGTTTTAGACCTTTAAGCAATCTTTAGATTATCTTTATATCCTTTAAGATACAAGTTAAGGTATCTGAGAATGGAGATGCAAATGTTTACGTCTCTAAAGGGTGTAAAAGTAATTAAATAATAATTTAAGCGCAAATTTTCATATTCGTTAAGAAATCTATCTTTAGATAGGCCTACCTAAAGTCATAAATTTAATGTAGTACTAATAATCTATACAGGGAAGTATTTTTTTTAAGTTGTTGCCCTGTCAAAATATTAAAGAGATTCGTATATAAGTATGTAGCAGCAATGCTACTGGTTGCGTTACTCATTGAAATATTTCAGAAAAGTGGAGTGGTGATACAAAACGTGTGATAGCAAAAAAAAGTTAGTGAAATAAACAAAATATTTAGCTTCGTAGAGAATATTTTATGGTTCAACTCTGGTTATGGATTGGTGTCTTCAGTATGACACTGGGAAGTATTTTCTTTGGTATTGGTGTCCATAACGGCAAAAATCAGCAGTGGAAAATATTGTACACACTCAACTTCTTCATTTGCTTGATAGCTGCTGGATTATATCTAGCAATGGCATTCTGAGGGGGTGACGAAAACCTCTGAACCTCAGACACAGCAATAGTTATAAGCGCGCGTGCCATAAAAAGATAAACCCCATTTTTATACTTTATTGATTCTATAATCAATAAGCTTTG
>NZ_JBXXZH010000298.1:0-10144 GCF_059640475.1 Calothrix sp. CBUCES-K 9914 | reverse complement strand
AGCACTTTCTACTCAGCACTCAGCACTTTCTACTCAGCACTTTCTACTCAGCACTCAGCACTCTAGATTTAGCACTTTTAACTCAGAACTATTTTTATACTTCGTGGGAGAGTAGGAGTGCAAAATACGGGAATAGCAATTACTGGAAGCGGTTCCGCAGTGCCGACTGCTTGCCTTGAAAATCATGCATTGACTACACTTGTTGATACTTCCGACGAGTGGATAACTACACGAACGGGTATTAAAAAGCGACGAATAGCTGATGCGAATGATTCTTTGAGTAATCTTGCGGCTGTTGCTAGCCTGAAGGCAATTGCAATGGCTGGAATTACCGCACAAGAAATCGATTTAATATTACTCGCGACTTCTACACAAGATGATTTGTATGGGAGTGCTTGTAAAGTTCAAGCAGCTTTGGGTGCAACAAGCGCTGTTGCATTTGACTTGACTGCTGCATGTTCTGGTTTTGTTTTTGGGCTGGTGACAGCATCTCAATACATCCGCACAGGAGTTTTTCAAAACGTACTTGTAATTGGAGCTGATATTCATTCACGTTGGGTAAATTGGGAAGACCGCACGACTTGCGTGCTTTTTGGTGATGGTGCTGGTGCAGTCGTTATGCAAGCAAATTCAACTGACAATTTGCTTGGGTTTGAATTAAAAAGTGATGGCAGTCAAAATCATTACCTGAATCTTGCTTACACTGCTCAAAGTCAAGAACTAACTAAAGGAATTAACGTTGGAAAAGGTAGCTATCAACAAGTTACTATGAATGGCAAAGAGGTTTATCGTTTTGCCGCTCAAAAAGTTCCAGAAGTTATAGACAAGGCTTTATTTCGTGCCAATATAACCGTTGATAATATCGATTGGCTAGTTTTACATCAAGCGAATCAACGTATCCTTGATGCTGTTGCACAGCGTTTAGGAATACCAGACCATAAAGTTATCAGTAATCTTGCCAATTATGGCAATACTTCCGCCGCTTCTATTCCCCTAGCACTCGATGAAGCTGTTCGGGCGGGTAAAATCAAGCATAATCATATTATTGCTACCTCCGGGTTTGGCGCCGGCTTATCTTGGGGAGCAGCTATTTTTCGATGGGGAAAATAATCTAATGAAAGGATTTTGGATTTTGGATTTTGGATTAATTAATTCAGTAAATCTAAAATTTCTCAATCTAAAATCTAAAACCTAGTAATCTAAAATCGCGCAATCTAAAATCTGAAATGACTAAAACTGCATGGGTGTTTCCCGGACAAGGTTCTCAAGCTGTAGGAATGGGGAGCGATCTACTAGACTTGCCTGTAGCTAAAGAAAAATTTACCCAAGCTGAAGAAATTTTGGGGTGGTCTGTCATTGATGTCTGTCAAGACGAAGAGAAACTCGCTAGTACTCTCTACACTCAACCGTGTTTATACGTAATAGAAAGTGTTTTATCTGACTTATTGAGTGAGAAACAAAAGCCTGATTTAGTAGCAGGACACAGCTTAGGAGAGTATATAGCTCTGTACACTGCGGGTGTGTTAGAATGGTCTGAGGGATTACGCCTAGTCAAGCGACGCGCGGAACTGATGCAGAGTGCATCTGGTGGCATGATGGCAGCGTTGATGAACTTCGATAGGCAACAGCTTTCTCAAGTAATTTCCGAAACTCCAGATGTTGTTTTGGCAAACGATAATAGTCCTGCACAAGTTGTGATTTCTGGCACACCCGACGGAGTGCAAACAGTAATGTCAAAGGTAAAAGCCAAACGGGCAATTCCTTTAAATGTTTCTGGCGCCTTTCATTCTCACTTAATGGAAGCAGCATCGGCTGAATACAAAGAAGTTTTGGAGGCAGTAGAATTCCAAACTGCTACTGTTCCAGTATTATCTAACGTCGAACCAACCCCATCAACTTCAGCAAGCGAGTTAAAACAGCGGTTATTAAAACAGATGACTGGTAGCGTTCGCTGGCGAGAAATTGTTACCTCCCTACCAGAACAAGGTATTAATCACGTTATAGAAATAGGCCCCGGTAATGTTCTAACAGGTTTAATCAAGCGTACTTGCTCCGATTTAACTTTACAAAATATTCGTGCCGCCGCCGAATTACCGTAGGGTGCGTGACGCTATTAACAATTCACAAACGAAGCTAGTATCTGGTAGCGTCACGCACCGAAACAAGGCTCAGTAAGGTGGAATGGTGCTATTTCACGCATTTTGAGGCGCCAATAAATTGGGGTAGGGTGGCTTTCAAGCTATTACTATCAATCAATAAGCACGCAAAATACAGTGCTTTCACGCACCATAAACATCGTTAAGTAAGTGCCATTCCTCAGTAAGGTGTGTGACACCACGCTTACTCGCGCTTCGTTTTACAATTTTTGGTAGCGTCACACACCCTACTCTTGAAACCAATGGTTGACACCAAAACCCACTGCTCGATTATTAATTGACAATTCATTCGCTAGCTGTAACGCAGCATGTCTACCAATATCTGTTTCAAACACAGATGAGAATACTGTGTCTATTTGATACTCATGACAAAATTTACGCAGTTGACTTGGTGAACCAATAATCCCTGGTTTAATTACAAAAACCTGGCGCCATCCGTCTAAATAACAGCTTTGAAGATTTTGGAGTGTTGCAACTGACTCGTCAAGAGCAAGTTTCGTATTATAGCTGTGGCTAAGTTGTAACATTTCTTCAAATTGCTTTACTGGCAGCGGTTGTTCGATAAATTCAATGTTTACACCTGTCGCTAAATTGTCACAAGTTTCTAACCAGAGTTTTGCTTCGTCAACGCTAAGTCCTGCATTTGCGTCTAAACGAAGTTGAGTTGTTTGTGGTAATTTTTTTACAAGTAAGTTAAATATTGTTAATTCTTCAGCAATGGGGTTTACAGCTATTTTCCATTTAAAAGTCTGATACCCTTGTTCGTATAAAGGTTGCCAAGTTGATAAGGCACTTTCCCCCGCTGGTAGTAAAGCACTGAATTTGACGCTCGGTATTGACTGTTGCTTGGTTTGCATTGCCATCTCAAACCCAAACTGACATGCCGGCAATGTATCAGGTATAGAAGAAATTGTCTTATCGCTCAGGAGTTTTGGTAGAGAAAGGCAAAATTCTAATGCTTGCTCTAAGGTTTCTGTACCAAACCAGGGAATAGGAGCTATTTCACCCCACCCTACGTTACCGTTGTCATGATGGAGTGAAATAATTATACCTTCACGAATTTCCCATACACCGTGGTTGGTTTGAACAGGACGAACGAACCGTCTTTTATAAGGACGAAAATCAAATTGATATTCCACTTGATATTTCACTTAGGCAATTAAAAATCCCAGTCCAAACAACAAACAGCACCAAAAATGTACTGCGACTGCGATAAATTTACAGTTACTGACTTTTTCTGGTTTATCATGATTTTCCTGCACATGACGGCATAGTTTAACTGCAAACGGTAAACTTACCCAACTCAGTAAAGTCCAAGCAGGGAAAAAGCCTAAAATCACAAAGAGTATTGTCAGCGTATAAATACTTATGGTACAAATTGTTAAGACTTGGGCGCCTCGAAAAGTGCCAAGTCGAACAATTGGGGAAAGTTTTCCAGCTAAAGCATCATCTTTAACTTGGTGAAAGTGCGAGCAAAGCAAAATCAAGCTTGTGGCAATTCCAACTATGACTGAAGCGACTAAGCCAGAAGTTGACCACGTTTGAGTTTGACTGTAGTACGCTGCTTCACACGCTAATGGACCAAACGCGAAAAAGCAGAGAATCTCGCCTAACCCTTTATATCCCAAGCGGAAAGGAGGTCCCTGGTAAATGTAACCTATACCGCAACATAGTAAAATAATTCCTACCACTGTTGGGTCTTGCTGTCTCCAGGCAATTGTAAATATTCCTAACAATCCTAGCGCCAAACATAAGTTTCCTAACCAAAAAACTAGTGATTTGTTTCCGGTTAAGTTCACAAGTGAGTGATGTTTGTTCTCATCAATTCCTGTTTCGGAATCAAATACATCATTACTCAAATTTTCCCAGGCCAATATTAGTATTGCGGCGCCTACAAAAGTAGAAAAAATAGTACTATCAAGATGCTGCGTTTGTGCATAAGCAACAGTTGTACCAACCCAAATGGGCATTATCGCAACGCTGTACATCGGTGGCTTAATCGCAGCCATCCACAATTTGTTATTAGGATATAAAATCTGTTTTGTAGTCATTTTTTTACAATTAGTAAACTGCAGAATAATGCTCTAAGTTATGCCGTCAAGTTTTATGGTTAGGAAATTCTGGTTACAATACCATACCCACCATCTGTATCACCGCGCGCTACCACCTGACAACATTGCTTTTGATAGCGTGCAGGTAACAGCACTGCATGAGTTGCATGGCAGCAGATCGACTCACTGCAAGCACAGTTAATCAGAGCGCTCACTAGCTAGCAAATGAGCAACGCTTTGTGTTACCTGTAGAAATACCACCACAATTCATGACTCTTTAGGAAGATAACTTCAAAAAAATTTACTTTTCTTTAAATCCATGACAGTTTCTCCATGTCGCTCTGAGTTTCTTGTATATAATCAGGAAATATACCAATTCCTAGATGCTGTTCGGTCGAAGTGTGCCCGAAATAACAGCACTAAAATCGCAAGTGTTTCACTTAAGATTGATTTGGTTGACCCTTTACTCGTTCTAGCAAAATTAGCACCCGCTAATCAATTAACTTTTTATTGGGAAAATAAAGCGTCAGGTGAATCAATTGTTGCAATTGATGCTGTCGCACACTTGGAAATCACTGGTGAAGAAAGATTTAGTAAAGCTCAAGAATTTATCCAAGAAAGTTTAGGTAATCTTATATGTTACGAACAAGAGAATGTTATAAATAATATTATCCAACCACATTTTTTTTGTAGCTTTAGTTTTTTTGAACACAATTTACAACAGCCAGATTATCCTTTCGCTTCTGGAACCGTTTTCTTGCCAAGGTGGCAAGTAACCGTTAAAAACAAGCGCTGTCAAGTTATGGCAAATCTAGCAATTGATTCCAGTACTAATGTACGGATGATTATGCACGCATTGTGGACAAAAATTGAAATAATTCAATCACTAGCATATTACTCAGCAAATTATCCAGCTTCTTTAAAGCATTCGGCTGGTAAATTTAACCAAGTTTCGGCAGGTTGTAAATTGCTGGCAAATCCAGAAAAATTTAAAGCGTCTGTAGCTTCTGCACTTTCTGCGATTCAAGATGCTCATTTTAGTAAAATAGTTTTGGCTTCTGCACTAGATATATATTCAAGAAAAGCCTTTAATCTATACAAGTCATTAAATAACTTGCGACAGCTTCATCCTAACTGTTATACATTTTGCACGAGTAATGGTAGGGGGCAAAATTTTATTGGCGCCAGTCCTGAACGTTTGATTAATGTTCATAATTTGACTTTAGTAACAGATGCGTTAGCAGGAAGCGCACCACGCGGCAAAACACCAGAAGAAGACGCAAAAAACGCGAATTTTTTGCTCAACAGCCAAAAGGAGCGGCACGAGCATTCATTGGTAATTAATTTTATTACGCAACAATTGTTAAAGCTAGGATTATTACCACAACTTGTCAACCCTCAAGGGGCGCCACGTTTGCGACAGTTATCAAATATTCAACACTTATGGACACCAATTCAGGCTATTGTGCCTAAAAATGTACATCCTTTACAAATTGTAGCCCATCTCCACCCCACACCAGCAGTTGCCGGTGAGTCGCGCGATAGTGCAATGAAAGCAATTCGACGCTATGAAAGTTTTGAAAGAGGTTTGTATGCGGCGCCTTTAGGTTGGGTAGATGCTAGCGGCAACTGCGAATTTATTGTTGGAATTCGTTCGGCGTTGATCAACGGCAACCGCGCACGGTTGTATGCTGGCGCCGGTATTGTAGCTGGTTCTGACCCAGACAAAGAACTAGCAGAAATTCAACTCAAATTTCAAGCTTTGCTTAAAGCTTTAGAATCTTAAAATTAGACCGAACAATCGAATATCTAATCATCAGTGGACTGCGTTGTTGGCTCGACCACAATATCAATAGGTGCAGGTTGGTCAATCGGACTTGCCGCCATTATTGAGTCGAGTACCAAATCGTATGGGTAACAGCTATCGTCTCCAGCGTCAGCTTCCCAAGTTACGTTTATCTGTTGAGAGTAGTTTAAAAAATTCACAACTTAGCATCCTTTCGTTTTTATACATGAATCTCATACGGAGTATTTATAAGACATCAGGAAATATCCTTGATGTTCCTTATACTGGTACATCAATCTATTACTCCGTAAAAGTAACTAGTAATCTTTTTGATAAGATGGGAATACATCTAAATTCTTTTTCAATACTCCCATATGACGTTACACTCATCAATTGTATTGAGTGAATGTAACGGAAATAAAAAATATTGCTAGAAGTTTTGTTACACAGATGCTAGCTTGTTATACAGATGACGACAACATTAAATAGTTAACCTTAAAACAAACGTCACAAATTTTACGTGTTTTTTAAATTAGTTCAAAGTTTTGTACTGCCAATTTGGCAAATTATCGGCAAATTACATATACTTGCCAACTTGGCAGCATAAGTAATTATATTTAATTTATGATTGTAGAGATGATTGTAAAGAAAATTCATAAACTAGGTATTTACGTAAATAGTTATTTTTAAATCTTGATAAATTCTAATTTTCCGGTAGTTGTATTACGATGGATTGTCACCATATGAACGCTTTGCTGTTTGCGGTTTCCGTTCGTGTTGAAACTTATTTCTCCAGTGGCGCCGATTGTTTTAAAGTTGGGGTTAGCGATAGAGTTACTTATATGGAGACGCATCGAACTGCGATTAGATGTGGGTATTTGCTCAAAAGCAGCAATTAATACTTTGGTAGCATCGTAAGTAAGGGCAGTGTGCCAGGTAATGCGTTGTTTTTTCCAAAGAGCAATAGCCTGTGTATTGAAATCAGATGCATTAGTTGGGTCTATATTTTGTGGATACCAAGGGAGTGCTATGGCGCTACCCATCTTGTTTTGAGCGAGTTTTCTGATAATTTTGTCACTATCAAGGCTATCTCCTCCCACTACTAAATAGTCGAACTGGTTGGCATATTCAATGACTTGTACCGCAGCATCGGAGGTTAAACCGTCAGTAGTGGGAAAAAGTACAATTGCGTCGGCGTCTTTTTCTTTGACTTGCGCGAGGCCAGATTCGATATTATCTGATAAGGGAATTTCCGCAACGACTTTGCCACCTAGTTTACTAACACGACTGCGTAATTCTTCGAGCAGGGAATTACTATAATTACTGTTGGGGTTATAAAATACTGCCGCGCGCTTTTTGTTTACTTGTTTTAAATAATTCGCTAAAACATCACCTGTAACACTATTGCTCGAAACAACTCGAAAAAAACAATTTGGAAAAGTCGATGGACAAGTGTTTGAGAGTTCAACGGAGGTAGCAGTTGATGAAACTAGTAAAAGTTCAGCTTTTTGATAAGCTGGAAGTGCCGTCAAAGTAGTGTCACTGCGAAAATGACCCAGAACTGCGACAACATCATCTAGCTCTCCTAACGCCTGGGCAATTTTCACTGCTACATCGGGTCTATTATTATCAGTAGCGATTAAAATATATAAACCGATTTTTTGATTTTGATGTTTTTGATTAAACTCGCTTTGCGCTTGTGCGACACCCCGCAGCATTTCTCGACTCGAATTTATGGTATCATTATTGCTATCACTAATTGGAGCTACGATGGCGATAGTAAAGGTTTTGTAGTTGTTGGTAAGACTGAATGCTTTTAGACGTGCGTTATTTAAATATATTAAGGTTTCTGGGTCTTTCCTAGTCTGTAAAGATTTCTCTAGTAGGTTAACAGACTCCTGGTATCGACCCGCTGCAAATGCTTTGACTCCATCTTGTTTGTCTTGGTCTTTATCTACAGACATCATTATTTCTTCGCCGCAACTCATTTTATCGTTCATAACGAATCGCCGCAGCCAGATTTTTTCACACCCATTTACACCTGTAGCATACCAATAACCACTAGTTGCTGCGACCAAACTAAAAACAGTAGCGTAGATAATTTTTTTATAGCTGTTTTTATATCTGTACAAAGAAATTGGTGTTTTACGATTTAAATCATTAATAATTTGCCGCGCGTTTTTTGGTCGGTTTTCCCAGTCATGCTCCATCATGCTGTCGAGCAAATTACACACCATCGAAACGCGAAATTTAGGTATAAAATCTAAGCGCGAAGTTCTAATTGCTGGTAAGTTCTGGCGCCAGTTGAAGTGACTAGATTTTTGGAAGTTCGGGAAGTCACATGGATGCACACCTGTTAACAAATGTACAAAAGTGCGTCCCAAAGCAAAAAAATCTGACTGCTGAAAAGCTTGACCGTTCAAATATTGTTCGGGTGGTGCATATCCGACAGAACCAATACATGTTCCGCCAACTGACGTTTCCTGTTCTTGAAAAAATGTCTCAGCTAAGTCGCGAACGGCGCCGAAATCAATTAATACTAACTGCCCATTGGGTCTGAGCATAATATTAGCTGGTTTGATATCACGGTGGAAGAAACCATGTGCATGAACTTGCTCTAAAATTAAAACTAGCTGTTTCAACCACTCCCGCGCTAATTCAAAATCAATCGGTTGATTATCTCTATCTTGAAGCCACTGCTGTAAATTTACACCGTCGATTTTTTCCATAATCAGACAATGTAATGGTTCACCACCGCTTTGAAATTCAATTTGTAAGTAGGAATTTTGCTCAACAAAAGGAATACCGGGATGCTGAAGTCGCCCTAATACTTCAAACTCACGCTTGAATAATTTAATAACTTTTTCTTTTTTGTCACTAGACCAATCTAAACGTGATAAATTTAAAACCTTAACAACTTTGGCATCTTGTTTATTCAATTGTGATTCAAGCTCAAACGTCCTGGCAAATCCTCCTGTTCCCATAAGTCGAGTCACTCTGTATTGTCCCTGTAGTAAAAGTTTTTCACCACAATGTATACAAACTATGCCATGCTTATTAATTGGGTCGGTAGGATAAGGACATTTGGGATTGAGGCAATAACTCATATATCATATAAAATAAAATGAAATGAATAAAATTTAAGTAGTCAATATATAATTAATAACAGTTCGGGCTTCCTACAAGAATATTTGTTCACTTTAAATAACTATACTTAAAGAAAATAGTCAGCAAAATACGTGCGTGATATATCCTTATTATATATTTTACCTATAACTTTTCATGTATGATATTTAAAGCGATACTTTTGGGAATCTGCTCCCGATTCGCGCTTTCGGTTATTAAAACTCGACTATATCTATAGTAAATAAGTTTCAAGAAGCGTTATTTCTAGACTGCAATATGTCAAATTCCTTTGTCTCAATAACTGTCAAGCTATTTGCTGCATATCAAGAAGCATACGGAGTTTCAGAACTAAAGCTAGAGTTTCCGATAGGAACACCAGTCAAGGCAGTATGCGAACATCTTATCAGCGAACGCCCTGAATTAGCCAAATGGGAGAATGTCACCCGTTATGGTATAAACTTATTATTTGTCGAACCTGATACTCCCCTCAAAAACGGTGATGAAGTCGTGCTTGTACCTCCCGTTAGTGGTGGATAATGATTATCGTCCCGTAGGATAGGCGTCTCGCCTGTCCTACTCAAAAAACGCAAATGTTGTTATCCCTCAACTTGTAGGTCGTCGTTTTGAGGTTCTAAAATAATTTCAACTCCTCTGATATCAAAGAATAAGACTTCGACGCGACGGTTGAAAGCGTGTTCTATTTTGTTTCGACCTGGAGTCTTTAGTTGACGTTCTCCAAATGAACGAATGGTCATACGTTCAGGAGCAATACCTTTTTTGATTAGGTAATTTCTGGCATTTATCGCGCGTCTTTTTGCGAGGTCTTGATTATATGCATCGGATGCGCGCGCGTCGGTGTGTCCCTGTAGTTCGATGACTATTGTGGGGTATTGCTGCATGACTGCGGCTATTTTATCGAGAACTTGACCACTTGCAGAGCTAATAAAGTCTTTATCTAATGCGTAGTGGATGTTATTTGGAACTTTTAGACGGATGGGTGGTGGGGGTACGGGAGGTGTTGGGGG
>NZ_JBXXZH010000297.1:0-10147 GCF_059640475.1 Calothrix sp. CBUCES-K 9914 | reverse complement strand
GCTACGACCATGTTTCTTGCTCTGGAATTAATACGACTTTTGCACCCAGCGCTTTGGCTAGCTCCAGGGGTATTTCTGGATACTGCCTAGATTTTGGATTTAGCAATACCGTCATCAGAAGGGGGAATTGTATTTACCTCTATATAGATATCTACTTTTTCTCCATCAATTATGCTTGTACTCTGAATAATTGGCACAAATAGCTCTCCGGTTACTATTAAACTTTAACTCTAAGAATAGTAGCATTACTCCTATTTAGTAAGTTAAGAATTTTACCACAGAGACTTCTAGGGCACAGAGAGATTTTGAACTTCTCTAAAACCTCTGCGTTCTCTGTGCCTCTGTGGTAAAAATTAATACTGTAATATCAAGTCCAAGCACGGTAAAATGTACTATCCTGCCAAATATTAGCAGTCCGTTCTTCAATTGCTGCTAGTTGATTATTATTTAGTTGCTCGAAAGCGCGCGCTACTTTCACATTTTCTTCTAATTGCTTCACGTTATCTGCTGAAATTATGCAACAGTGAACACCAGGTTGAGATAGGGTATAACTCATCGCTTGTTGAATTCCTGTTAAACCACCAGATTGAAATAACTTCCCGTAAGCAGGCACTTTCATCGCTATTACACCCACATTTTGTTGTCGAGCTAATGGTAAAACTGAGGATAAGAACGGACGCGCGTGATGTTTATCTGCTGCGTTTATTGGAATCAGCGTTGTGTGAAAGGGATAGCGACGCATTGCTTCAGCTATTGCCTCTGGTTCGTGATGCCCGGTAATACCAACAAACCGAACAATTTTTTGCTCCTTAGCTTCTTCTAACGCTTTAATTCCACCATTTGCACTAAAGATTTTTTCGACATGTTCAGGTAAAGCAACACTATGCAACTGCCATAAATCTAGATAATCTGTATTAAGACGTTTGAGAGAACGTTCTAATTCCCGCCACATTCCATCTCTGTCTTTCTCATAAGTCTTACTGGTTAAAAAAACTTTTGAACGGTGAGATGGTAGCACTTTACCTAAATAAATTTCATTCGTTCCGTAGCTAGCGGCAGTATCAAAATAACGAATGCCAAGTTCAAGCGCTCTTTCAATTATTGCTAAAGCATCACTTTCTCTGTCCTGTTTATCTAGTGGTGTGTTTGTACTTGCACCTCCTAAACCCAGCAGGGGAACTTTTACTCCCGTCCGTCCCAGTACTCTTTCTGGTATAGATGCTGGTATTTTTGCCGCATTGTAAATATTACGGGATTGTAAACTATTCGCTCCCACAACAGAGCCAGCCACAGCCATACTTGTAATTAAGAAACTGCGCCGCGTTCTTTTTGCTGTTATAAATTTCTTCACAAGGTTCTCTCCGCAAAGCGTGCCAACCGCTACTTTGTTATATTAGCGCATGTGAAAAAGATCGGAAAATGGCTGAGGAAACAGCAACGAAAAAACTAGGTGTGCCTTTGGTAACAGATGATGAAGCGCGTTCGGTGTTACCAAAAGCTGCTCCAGAAGATTCACAGGTACAATAAAAATCAGATTTAAACGTCTTAATTATCGCATGTTGTTGTAGAGACGTGATTAATCACGTCTCTACGTCGATATAGATTTGTATAAAGCATCTAGCTTAATGGCAATATTTGGAGGTTTGGAAGTAAAACGAATGTAAAAACTACTATTATTGTTTGTGACTTTTTCTAAGACTTTACCATAAATATCCTCACTAACTTCCCCTAGTGATAAAATATTGAACTTGATATTAGTCAATGGCGCCGGAGGTGTATCACTGTCTTTGTCTTTAACTATACATATTTCAGCACCATTAGCCGAGAGTTTGATGATTTCGCCCAAGTATATATTAGTACTAACATTTTTACTTTCCAAAATCATATATTGAATTTCAAGAGGTTCAACAAGAGGATAAAATTCTTCTTCTACTTGAGATAAAAATAAATTATATTCTCCACTAATGCCTCCAACCTCATAGATGGTAATTGGTTGAGTGACGCCTTTTGGAGTAACCTGCTTTTCGTTGTTAATTTTAATAATAGATTTGGTGGCGTTAAAAGTGGATTCAGAAATTAAAATTTGACCACCTGTTGTATAAGATTCAATACGATAAGTTAAATTAATTTGGCTACCAACAACTCCGTATTTAGTGCGTTTTTCTGAGCCGATATTTCCTACAACTACTTCACCAGTATTAATACCGATACCCATTTCTAATGCTGGCAATCCCCATTCTTGCATTTGTTTGTTAACAGGTATCATTGCTAGCTGCATTGCAACAGCACAAGCCACAGACCTGACTTCATCATCGACTCTTACTGTAGGGGCGCCAAACAAAACTAAAATCCCATCTCCCATAAACTCGTCAATTGTTCCTTGGTACTCAGTAATTACATCAGCCATATATCCCAGGTAGAAGTTTAAAATTTTAATTACCTCTTCAGGAGGTAATCGTTCAGAAAGACTGGTAAAACCTCTTAAATCGGAGGTAAGTATAGTAATTTTCCTTCTTTCACCACCGAGTTGTAATCCTTCAGGAGTTTCTAATAAATTGGCAACGATTTCATCACTCAAGTAACGTCCAAATACTTGGCGAATTAGTTCATTGGAGTTTTCTAATTTTTTTGAGTAACTTTGTATTTCCTGATAAGCTTCGTTACGCTGCAACAAGCTGATATATCCCCTTGAATGGTAACGAATGCGGGCAAGTAATTCAACTCGGTCTGGTAATTTTACCAAATAGTCGTTAGCACCTAACCCAAAAGCCTCAGCTTTAATCTTTGGTTCCTCTTTGCTAGAAAGCACAATCATTGGCACTTCTTTAGTTGCTGGATGAGCGCGAAAAAAACGCAGCAATAGTAAACCATCGATATCTGGCATCACTAAATCTTGGAGAATTACTGTAGGAGTAACTTCTATGGCTTTAGGAATAGCAACTGATGGGTTGTTACAGTAGTGGAAAATAATATCAGTTTCCGGTTCTAACATTCGACGTACTGCTTCGCCAATCATCGGCTGGTCGTCAATAAGTAAAACTGTAATTGCGTGTTCCTTCCAAGATGATATAGAGTTAATCATTACTAGTTTTTTATTTAATTAGGTGTTCTAAGATAAAATGCTTATATAGTCTTACAAGCATAGACGTGATATCTGATTCATACAAGCTCTGCCTATCGCATTAATTGGCAAAATTTCCACAGCGGCGCCTAAATCTGCTGCCGCCTTTGGCATACCATATACTACAGACGTGGCTTGGTCTTGAGCGATAGTATGCCAACCACGCGACCGCAAAGCCAAAAGTCCCTCACCGCCATCCTTACCCATACCAGTAAGTAAAACCCCTACACCTTTGTTAGGCCAATGCTGGGCGATGCTTTTAAAAAAAACATCCACCGAAGGGCGATAAGGATAATCACGTGGTTCTTTAGTATATCTAAACACTAAACTAGGTTGTAATACTAAGTGGTCATTTGTTCCAGCAATTACAACAGTGCCAGCTTGAAACTGCTCACCAGCTTTAGCTAATTTCACTGGCAATTGTGAGTAATTGCTCAACCATTCCGCCAAACCAGAAGCAAACTGGGCATCTAGATGCTGAATAATTGCAATAGCTACGTCACAATCTTTTGGTAGTCCAGATAAAAGAGTCGCTAAAGCTGGGGGACCACCCGTTGAAGACCCAATTACTAAAAGGGACGGAACTTGAGGTTTTGGAGCTTGAAGCTTTGATTGAAGGTTTGAACTTGGGTTGGATTTGGAATTGCGGGATGATTTGCCAATAAGTTTGGCGACGGTGGCAATTTTTGCTAATAGCTCCCTGTCCCCAACCATATTGCCACTAGAATTAAGACTAGGTGTATTAATCGCATCAAGTGCCCCATGTCCCATTGCCTCAAAGACTTGGGAACCATAATCATTAACGGCGGATGTAACTACTAAAATCGCGCAGGGGGAGTTTAGCATAATTCGGCGTGTCGCCTCTACTCCATCCATCACTGGCATTAGCAAATCCATTAATATCAAATCTGGCGTATCTACTGCACATTTTGCTACCGCTTGGGCGCCATCATTAGCAATCCAAGCAATGTTATACTCGGAGTGCGTAGCTAGGACGTGCCGCAGTGCATCTACAGCGTTCGACATATCATTGACAATAGCTATTCTCATAATAAATCACGGTATAAATTAAGATATTTGAACCTATGAACCTTGGAATATTTGAACTACAGGCTAAAGACTTTCTTCAAACGATTGCGTACCCAAACCACGGGATTAGTATCATCTTCTGTTGCATCTACCAAACCCATTTCTCGTAATTGTTTTTGGCGTGTTGCTAATTCCTCTTGATGTTTACCCAACTCTTGAACAATTTCTTCTGCTAAATTTGGTTGTGACTTTAAAAGTTTTTCAAAACCTTTATTATTAATCACAAATACATTTGTGTCTTCTAATGTTCGCACTGTTGCTGTGCGAGGAATCGCTAGCATTAAAGCCAACTCTCCAAAAAATTGCCCAGCTTTGAGGGTAGTAAGATGTTTATTGATCTTTTCTACAAATACTTCTACTGACCCAGAAAGAATAATATAAAATGCATCACCTGGGTCATTTTCTCTAAATAAAATTGTTGATGTTCTTAAGCGTTGTCGATATCCACTTTCAATTAATTGCCGTAATTCAATGTCGGTAAAATTATGGAAGTAAGTTACCTGCCGTAATAAAACTCGCAAAGATAAAGGTAGGATATTTTTTTCCTGTAAATCTTCCTGTTTATATGGCATTTGATTATTTTCTGCTTGCAGGTGTGATAATGAAATACCATATTGACGCAAATTATACTCAATAATAAAATTTAATGAGCTTCTAACATCTGTTCTTTTTTCTACATTATTTACCCATATTCTCAATTCAAATTCTAACATTCCATCTGATAAAGCATTAAAAATAACTTTAGGATATGGTTCTTTAAGAACTAATGCTTCAACATAAGCTGAATTTAAAAGTGCTTCGGTTACTGCTAAAGGGTCGCTACCATAATCTACTTTAACTGGAATAATAATTTGATTATTGCTATTGTCGTATTTCCAGTTAAGAATTGGTTTTTGGACTAAATTACTGTTGGGCATTACTAAACAAGCTCCTTCACTAGTTTGAATAATAGTAGAGCGTAAAGAGATTTTTTTGACAGTTCCTTGAAGTGTTTTAAATTCTTCCGATACCCAAAGTTCAATAAAGTCTCCTACTTTAACAGAACGTTCTATAAGTAAAGTTAGCCCGCTGAGAAAATTTTCTGTGATGTTTTGAATTCCAAATCCGATTCCTATTCCTAAACCACCAGCTAACACAGCTAAAGAAGCTAGATTAAATCCTGTACTTTCTAAAATAACTACCAAACCTAATGAGCCAGTAATGTAAGTAATAATTGAGGAAAGTGCTTCTCTATTTCCTTCATCAATTCCAAATCTTACAAGTAATTGATTCTTGAGAAAATTATTAATAAATCTAGATATAATAATAACTAAAATAAATGAGACAATCAATTGCAGTATTGATTCTAGTGGTAAAGAAGTCTGCCCAAATGTGAGATTAATACTGTGTACAGTTTGGGAAGCTTCTGATAGAAATTGCTGGACTATGGTGTTCATTGTTGAAAATAGAAAAATAGAATTTAGAAAGAATTTAGAAAAAATCTCTCTAACAAATGTTTGATGGACGGTTTGCGAGAGGGTTAAGGCTATTAGTAACCTTTCAGGGAGGCGCCTATAGTAAAACTAGGTATTCTATGTTAAGCTAGTTGCCAATTAAATCGACAACAGCATTTAGTAAAGTATCATCATGAAAACTACTCTTTGTTAAATAATAATCAGCGCCTACTTCTAAACCCGTAACTCGATCAGATTCACGGTCTTTGTAAGATACAATAATTACAGGTAAAGAGTGTAAAGTCGGATGATTTTTTATTTGACCAACTAGCTCAAAGCCATTCATACGAGGCATATCAATATCACTAATTACTAAGTCATAGTGACCAGTACGTACAGCATTCCACCCATCCATGCCATTGACAGCAACTTCTACGTGATAGCCGTTATTTTGCAGTAATTTACGTTCTACCTCCCGTACTGTAATCGAGTCATCTACTACCAAGATACGTTTACCTTTGGTTCTAGTACTGTTTGAACTTTGATTGACATTACTCAAAAGTCTGGTATTGAGACGTTTGTCGATTGAAGTGATTAAATCTTCGACATCGATAATTAGAACGGGAGAGCCATCTGGCATTAAAGCTGCTGCACTAATATCCGGAACTTTCCCCAAACGGGTATCTAATGGTCGCACAACTAAATCACGTTCACCCAAAAAGCAATCTACCACTAACCCATAACGATTAGAACGATCGCTAATGATTAATATCGATAATTCATCTGTATTTAGAACAGTTTCATGTAAATCTAACACTTGATGCGCTGCTACCAGACCAATATTTTGTCCATCAAGATTAAAATACTGACGGTTTTCGATATACGTAATATCAGAGCGATTAATCCTAACAATACGTTCGATGCGCGCTAAGGGAAAAGCATAAGGTTCTCCTGAAATTTTTACTAACAAGGTACGAATCACTGATAAAGTTAAGGGCAATTGTAAGTGAAAAGTCATACCCTTTCCTGGTTGGGATACAGCTCGCACGATACCCCCGACTTCTTGAACCATGCTTTGAACCACATCCAAACCAACACCACGACCAGAAATTTCTGTAACCGCACTTTTTGTTGAAAAACCAGGCAGAAACATAAACTCCATTAATTCGGCTTCTGTTAGTTGAGCTGCCATATCAGCAGTAGTCATACCTTTGTTAATAATCTTTTGACGCAAGCGTTCTAAGTCAACTCCCTGTCCATCGTCAGAGACTGTAATTAATAACATGCCCGCTCGATGGGTTGCTTCTAGCCTGACTGTTCCTTCCGCAGGTTTCCCACAAGCCAAGCGTTCTTCGGAAGATTCAAGACCGTGGTCGAGGGCATTACGCAAAATGTGAGTTAGGGGCGCCTCTAATTTTTCTAAAATATCTCGATCTACTTGAGTTGATTTACCAACAATTTCAAATTTGACTTGTTTGCCCAACCGTCTCGCTAAATCTCGCATCATCCTAGGAAAACTTTGAACCCCATCTGCAAACGGACGCATATGGCTGGCGATAACTTCTCGGTAAAGACGATCTGAAAGATTAGCACTCCTACGAGCAAAAAGTTCCAACTCAATAAGGCGATCTGCTAAAAATTGGCGACATTCATCAGCTTTTTTTCGCGAACTGGCAAGATAACTTTGGGCGCGCGCTCCGGGCAGTTCATCAGCTAAAGATTCCTCTAACCTTCCTAGCAAACCGTAGAGTTCAAGTTGATAGTTTCTGAGTTTGAATAAAGAATCTGCAAAAGGTTGCAACCAGTTTGCCTCTACCAATGATTCACCAGCTAAACCCATTAAACGATTTAAATTATCGGCGCTGACTCGTACCACACGGTCAGCAGATTGAGAATTTGCGGATTTTGAGTGGTCTTCATTGGCTGATGTTGATTTTCTCTCTTTTGATGGTTTTGCCATCTCTTGATTAGAATTACCACTCCTATTTGTTACTGATGGTTTCGCCATCGTTTGTCTCGAATTAACACTCTCAGTGAGAGCGAATTGAGGTGTTGGGGTTGCGGTTACAGGTTGCGAAATTGGAGTAGAAGTGGTTGTTAGCTTCGGCAGTGAATTTACCTCTGCACTTTTGGGCTGTTCGGATGTGAAGGCAGCAATTTCACTATTATGTTCCAACAGCCAAGACTCAATATGATTTTCTGGAACTTGGGCTAGACGTAAAAGCCAACTAATACCAAGAAGTAAATTATCAATTTGATTGCTTTGTAGAGGAATTTTTCTTTTCTGAAGCATCAGAAAACTTTCCTCTAATACGCTAGCAATTTTGACAACAGCATCAATGTAAACAATTTTACCTATTCCTTTTATTTCATGAGCCGCTTGAATCAAAGATTCGGGTTCTAAAGAGGCATCTGTATTACTTTTAAGTGCGCTCAACTTTTGATTCAAGAATGTAGCTTGGGTTTCTACTTGCGCGCGAAACAAAGCCAGCATTGATAAATCGCGAACACCCGGAGGTATAGTTAAAGTAGGAGTAGGTGTAGGAGAAGGAGGGGGAATTGGAGTGGAAGAGTAAAAATGATTTTGTTTCTCCGTACTTGATTCATTATCCGTTAAAATTACAGATATTGCTGTCACTAAATTATTAATTTCTGCTTGATGATTGCTTAACCAAGCTTCTAATTCTGTGTCAGAAATTTTACTGAGACTCAGTAACATATCGACACCAGAGAGCAGCACATCAACTTTATCTGGGGAATCAAGGGAAATCTTGCCGTTTTGAGAAGCAACAAAGCAGTCTTCCATAACATGGGCAATATTTACAGCAGCATCCAATTGGACAACTCGAGCAGCACCCTTAATCGAATGAGATGCACGCATTAAAGCTTCGAGTTCCGTAGCTGCTGTTGGATTATTTTCCAAGGCTAACAAATTATTGTTTAATATTTCTGCTTGGGCTTCTACTTCCATGCGAAATAAATCGAGCATGGAACAATTATTTATATCTTGATTGCTCATTGTTCTAAGATTTCATTATATTTCATAAAATTTTTCTGTTTAAAGTGTAGAACAATAGTTCATCATCCAAAAAACTTACTCTTTGAGACTGCCACTTAATGACTCCTTTTGTATAACTTTCTGTCATTTTAAAAACTGTTGTAGGTACGTTTTCCAATTCATCAGGGTGAATGCGGTGAATACCGTAAATTTCATCTACAGGAAATACCCAACGACTTCCTTCTTTTTCCACAACTACCATTCGTCCCGATACTTGAGAGCTAACTTTGTCACGATTAACGTTTGTGGTTTCTATACCCAAAAGTGCAGATAGAGAAACACACATTTGAATTTCTCCTCGAATGTTTACCAAACCTAAAAATATGTTGCTACTACGGTGTGGTAATGTGTGGAGAATACACATTTGTGTTACTTCTGTAAGTAATTGGGCTGGTAATGCCAGTAATTCCCCTCCCAGTCGAAAGATACCTACTGATATAGTGCCGATAGGGGCTACTTGATGAATTTCTCCAACGGATTTTTTCTGAGTAAGTAAATTTGTCCACTCATTTAAATATCCTGAAGGTGGTTCGCGTTCTAGTAAACTGCGTCCTCTTGTAGCATAAATAGGACAGTTACGGCAGTGAGTGACGGTTTTTAGTTCACGACAAGAGTGATCACCCTTAACTCCAATTTGGTTCCAGCAATCGTTAATCATTAGTTAGTTGCCACTTTAAAATGAGAAATTTCTTGGCGTAAGCCATGTGCCGCATCATTCAATTGTCCAATGGCGCCGTTAATTTCACGTAGAGAGTCTACTGTTTGCGAAGAAGCCTCACTAAGTTGCATCATCGCTTCACTTATTTGCTGCGCTCCCTGTGATTGAGCTTCCATACCTTCGTTTACCTCTTCAAAGCGGGGGGTGAGGGCTTGCACTTCTCCAATAATTGACTCAAGTTTGGTGCTAATGTTACGGACATTATCGACACCTTGTTCTACTTCTTTGGTGAATTTATCCATTTCCATCACTCCAGTAGAAACTGCTGCCTGCATTTCCCTAACCATATTCTCTATATCCAAAGTGGCTACTGCTGTCTGGTCAGCAAGGCGCCGAATTTCTCTAGCAACAACCGCAAATCCCATGCCATATTCTCCGGCTTTTTCTGCTTCGATTGCAGCATTTAAGGAGAGCAAGTTAGTTTGGTCTGCCACTTTGGTAATAGTCGTAATAATACTATTAATATTATTAGCTTTTTCACTAATCATTCCCAGCTTAGTAGAAATTGTACTCGTCGAATCCGCCAGCTTACGCATAGTCGTTTCCATATGTGCCAAGTCTTGTTGGCTTTCGTCGGCGGCATCAGCAGTTGCTTGTGAGGACTGACCAACTTCATCCATAGTTTTTGCTAGCTGCGTAGATGTAGCGGCAATTTCCCTAGCTGTAGCTGCAACTTCATTGGTTGAAGCAAGCTGTTCTGTTACCGTCGCTTCCAATTCCCTACCAGA
>NZ_JBXXZH010000296.1:0-10160 GCF_059640475.1 Calothrix sp. CBUCES-K 9914 | reverse complement strand
TGTGACTATGAAACTCGCTAGCATCATAACTATTAGAGTACGCTTGCGGTTTTGAATTGGTCTTGAAACAGGACGATGGTGTGGCGTTGTTTCCTGCAATACCTGCCAAGTTGGTAATTCTGTTGTCGAATTTTGACAAATCACTGGTAGCCAACTAGCACAAGGATACTCATTTTCTAATCCTTCCAGCCTTTCCCTCGAGCGTCGTACTGCCAGCACTAAAGATTTACCATGTGCTAATTCTTCTAAAAAATACTTGAGAAATTCTTGCGCTACTAAATTTGGTACATCCTCGCGCATGACGATAATTTGCGGGATGTATAACTTAGCAAGTTGTCGGGCCAAGCTTAAGCCATCACATGAGTTGAAAATTGCTAGCTGCAAGCCCTGCTCAATTGCTTTGGATAGAGCATGTTGTAGCTGAGTGATGCTCAAACTATTATTTTCTGGGTTTTCATTAATGTAAATCTTGGCTTTGTTATCCTCTGCTTGGCTGGAACTGTGTCCAGCAAAGAAGAGGATATCCCAACTCTGCTGCCATAATGCATCATTTATAGTTTTGCGATCTGGTTCCAATAAGAATGTGGGCACTATCCCCGGTAGCTGTTTTAAAAGATTTTTGTCTGTATCAATATCAATTCCCCGACTATCTCCCAAAATACCCAGTACGCGCAGTTGATTAAAAGATTTTGGCGATTTGCAAGCTACCTGCTTTGATTCCAACAAACTCAAAACTACTTCTGATTGCGGATAGTCTTTGACAAACTCCCACAAATGCCAAGGTAGGCGCCACAATAAGTCATCACTAGTTTCAATAACAAGCATTACTTCGTCTGTATTACTCAGCCATGTCCGCAATTTTTTCTCAATGTTGCGGAAGGTTTCTGCATTCAGCCAATAGTTAATTTCTGTATCTAAGCGCTGACATAAACTATGTAAATCATCCTGAGAAACGTTTGTCAAACTGGCGCTTTCAATTTCAATTCCGTAACTGCGCCTTATACGTTGTGTCAGAGCATTGTATAAATGTTTCCAATCACGATAACATGTAATAATGTCTGGTGCTGGTGGTAAGCTGCCAACTAATTGTTGCGATCTCGCTCCATCAATTTCCCATAATTCAGCGATAACTGAGGGAAATCCTGCTTCAAGACTACCTATGCCAAAATTGAACATAACGCGCTTACTCATTGCTGGTTAACTATGTAGGTTAAATGTTCCACACTCAAATACGGGTTAAAAATGAAAATAAAAGTATAAATTTTTACTAGTAATTGATAGCCCTTATTATTTTTCATACAAGATACTTTTAACACATGTAATTATATATACAGGTTTTTTGGGGATATTTTATGAAGAATAAAAGGAATTAGATAAAGTTTTAATAAAAGACATCTCCAAAATAGTAATATTTTATGGTAAAAGAATATAATAGATGTTTTTGGGTGCTAAAACATGGGTTCTATACTGAGTCATATCGAAGAAAATCCTCAAGAGACACAACGCTTGATTGGTCTTGGTATCCAGAACTACAACAGCTGATTCAAAATGCAGAACGATTGCACAATGAAAAACAAGCTGTAATATAATCGCAGAAAACTAGAATAATTTCCGGTGGAGGTGGACGTAAACCAATAATGTCTGTGCAAGAGCAGATAATTTTAACTTTAGTTTATCTTAGACATATGACGACATTTCAACTTTTAGGTATTCAGTTTGGAGTCAGTGAATCGACAGCTAACTCTACATTACTAACATAAACTATATTAAACACAAGCTCCGGTTACGGAAGCAGACCGAGCTAGAACTTGGCAAGCTCAGTTACACAGTAAGAAGCATAAAAAGTTTTACAGCAGAATTATATTTGACTTAACAAGGGCAGACATTTCTAGCAAAATAAATGCTTGTAGTAGTACGCACGCTTATAGTAGACGAAAGCAAAGCATCTACATAAATTTAATTCTTTATATAGCAGTCCTAAATCATTTGTGAAATCATGCGTTGTAGAGACCTTATTAACCCGGTCTCTACGAAGATATATTTTTTACAACTCATATAGGAATGCTATATAATAAATTCTTCCAACAAACTGACATCAGCAATGGCAATTTCTATGTAAAATTTTATACCTGTATTGCATCTAAAATACGGTAATTGAATGTAGTTGTCTCGTTCTCTAGAAACCACTGACTGGAGTTGTTGTGATGAGTCTGAGAGTAGAGCCAAAGTTAGAGAAGCAGGTAGTTGTTTTTCACTAGCGTAAGGATGTACCTGTACCAAAACCCCAACTCTACCATCTGCTTCTGGAGTTAGCGCTAATAAAAGAATCACAGCTTGCTCTTGAAGTTGCAACTGCAAATTTAATAACTTGGCCTGCTGAACGTTATAAGACTGTGGATGATTTCTCACAGTTGCTAATTCTCGTTCTGATATAGAAAAGTCTGCCACAGAACGCCATCCAGCCTCAATTGACTCGGTAAAATTATTTTTTAACCAATGATGAAGGTTTACCAACATTTTTGTCGGTGCTTTCGTAGTTCGCTTAGTATATAGTTGTTGTCGCCACGTATCATTTGCTAATAATGCTCCCCACTGTGCAAATTTAATATCTAAACGGGGAGAGTAGGGAGATGATTGACTTAATTTAGCTATAAGAGATGCGGCTGCTGTCTCAGATAATGAAGGTAGAGATGGAATATCTGCTTTTTCTTGACCACAAATTTCTCTAGCCAGCAAAATAATATCTAAATCAGGAATCAAATTTTCATCATTAACAGTATAAGTACGATAAATCGGGTCATATACACCTCTTTCTTTTAATTTTTTATGAGTTGTATAGCCCCAAATTCGCATCCAGTTTTGTTCTAAATCTATTTGTACTGCTAAATAATAATTAGCAGCAAAGTTAGGAATATCAACCCATTCCTGTGGCACGGAAAATTCTTCTGTATCAACCGCATCATGAGGAATTAGTACCAGGCGGGTTTGACCAATAGTTATGGCTGTGCCATTGACTACTTCCCAAATACTTGACAATTCCGTAGCGCTGGGAATTAGATAATCAGATTCTAATTCCCAATTTTCTTTTAACCACCGTAAAAAGACATTTAGACAAAGATGATTGATATAAGCATGATGACGAGCAATTTGATTACTTTGTAGGTGTTTCACGGCTTCTGCTTGTTTATGTTCTGTTTCTAAAAATTCTAACCACAAGTTTTCGGAAGTAAGATTTTTGAAATTTTTCCAACTACTATTCATTGTTAAGCTCCTGAGACTTTAAATTTTATTAAATTCATATCTGATTTTTGAAGGTATTGTTAATTTGGCTCGGTAAAAGGAGCTATTTTTAACCATTCATCCAATAAAAATCCGACTTGAGTACATACTATTCCTTCAGGATTTAAAGACATCTTAATTATAGCTTCAATTTGTTTTACTATATCTATTTTTAATGTCGTTTTGCATAATAAAAGTTTATTATTAACTTGTAATAAAGGAAAATTTATTAACTCTGCAATTTCCTCTGTCTTCATTTGTTGCGACCAAAACATACGCATAATTTCTCTGGGTTGAGATTCTAGTATTTGGATAGCATTAGCCAAAAATGTATATATTAAACCGTGATAAAATACATCAAGATACTCTTGTAAATAAATTTTAAGCTCATTTAGATTCTCCGAATTTAAATCTATTCGTAAATACTCATTTGCCCATATTCCTAATTGGCTTAACAATTTTAACAACATTTTTTTATAGCGACGACCAATAGTAGACTGATTAGAAGCAAGTTCTATACCTATTTTTTCCTGCGATAGATTTAAGCCATGTATAAAAAGTGGAATTCTTTGTTCTTCTGGCTTGAGACTATTAATTTTGTTATAGATAAGTTCTCTTAATTCATTGGCAAACTCTACAATTTCATGATGTGATATATCATTACTTTGAATAATTGAATTTTCATCGGGTATTAAGTCAAGCCATGTTAAGGTTTCAGAATCTTGAGAAATTGGTTCATCAAAGGAAATTTGAGCAAAATCAATATAATTACGAATTGCTCTGCCAATCTCTTGTAGCCATTGCTGAATAACTGTCCCATCTATAGTCTGCTTATTGGGAAATAATTGTGGTAATTGCAGAGACAATTGGTGATAACGGCTACAAATAGCCTCAAACGCTTGAGGTTGTGGTAAACTTATATCAATGACTTCTGCATCCTTAGCTTCTTTAAAACATTGCCATGCTAAGGCATAATGTGAAATAGTCGTATCATTAAGCCCAAAGCGTTTTAAAACAGCGATAACTCTTGTTTTAGTCGCCCTAGCCGCTAACCCTAATTCACTCCGTTGAAATGTTCTCAATCCTTCGATTTCTCTTAACTTATCACAGAGTAATCCCTCCATTCTTTTTCTCAGATATTTTTCAAATTTTATATACCAAATATTTAAAGCCAAATTTTGATATTCTGAATCTTTAAGAAGATTGCCTAGAAATTTTTCAGGAGATAAGGCACTTGTTAAGCCAATTTGAAATAAATCATGAAATAAAGAATCATAATCTAAAAAAATGTGAGATATTTTGATTATGTTTATGTTTGTTCTAATTTCCAAAGCGGCTTTATAGCTGAACTTTGATAGAAAAGATATCCAAACTCTTTTGTTTAATTCATCTTCAGGAGCATTTTGTAAATTTTGCAAAAGTATTTTGACTAATTCAGGTTTACGTATATCTGGTTTTTGACTAACTATACTAGCTATATATTTTTGTGATTTTTGGTCTACTTGCCAAAAAATATATTTTTGTCCTTTGGCATCTTCTTTAAATAAAGGTAATGTAAAGAATTCTTGAAATATCATCCTACCTATCTCCTATTTACAGCAGCAAAGTATGAAATTTTTTCAGCATTGAGATAAACGCTGTTGAATTAATGATTAATTAACAGTGAATGCTAACTATACCTTACTTACTATATTGGGACAAAAGCCAAAAATCATGCGCTGTTCTCTAATTCGAGTGATAACAATCAAGCTCATCCCACCGCTAATACTGTTTCACCTTAAGGTTGATACTTGTACGGCAAGCAGGGAGAGCAGTGGGAGCAGGGGGTGTTAACAACTTTTAAGTAATATATCATCAAAATTAGACAAGGTAAGTACCTGGACAAAAATAATTATACGTTTGTTTGTAGGCACGTTAAGATTGGATGCTGCAAATACTTCGGTGTGATGGAGGTGTATTTAAGATGACTGCAACCCTAAGAGATTCGCGGCCGCGTTCCAATCACCGCTAACTTGGTGGCTATCAATAATCCAAGCAATTAGTAAATCTCCTGGTGTAATGGGCGCCTTAATCAATTTTGGTTCGTATTGGGTGAAAAAGAAATTTTACGTCTAAATACAGGCGCCGTTCTCCGTACTCTTAGCTACGCTGCTCAAACATTTACACCCACATTGCGAGGATGGCTACTTGATTTTCTAAACACAGGAGGTTTTATACAAAATTTAAGTGCTATTTTTAACCCAGTACCTCCACTCGCAACTGTTACGAGAAGCAGTTAATCCTGACGAACTGCCACATGGTATTGAATAAATGTTAAGGATAGGGAAAAAGTTTTTGATAGTTTAAAAGGGAATAAATTTAGGATTTTAAAAGCAGAAGATAATTTGACAGATAAACAAAAAGAAAAATTAGATACAATCAGAGAAGCATCTCCTTTAATAGCAATAATGCATTCATTGAAAGAAGAATTCCGCGATTTATTTGATACGAGTGAAGATTCAGGAACAGGAATATTAGGGTTACTCGATTGGTTAGAAAAAGCTGAACCTTATTATCAGAAAAGTGTTAAGACAATTAAGCGATGGTTTGGAGAAGTAGCCGGATATTTTGAAAGAAAAACTACTAACGGGGTAGTAGAAGGAATTAATAATAAATTGAAGCTAATAAAACGAAATGGATTTGGCTTTAGGAACTTTCGGAATTTTGAGCTTAGAGCTTTACTTTCTTGGCATTATAATATTAATTTAGCACGTTAAGTACGCAAGAACCGGCTTGGGAAAGATTTAAACAGAGTATTGATGCAGATCGACCTGAAGGACAAAAATTATATTCTTAATCTATGGCAATTGTATGGTTAGATTCGGGGATTATAGGGCTAATTATTAATCCTAATCAAGAGGGAGATGCTTCGTACCGAGCGCATGACATTATAATGAATATAATACTATCCGTTACATCCGTTGTATCCGTTGCCAAGAACCAACCCAATTAAACTATCAAGCAACCGCGCGCGCGATAATGGCATTAACTCCTTACCATAAAGCATCTCTTGCACAACAACATGCGATACTAGTGAGCCGAAGAAAATTTGTGCAATAGCATCTGGGTCATCAAGTTTCAATTCTGGATGAGATAAGAAATACTCACTCATCAGCGAGCGTCCTTGTTGAATGACCGTTTGTGTATAAAGCTTTGCTAATTCTGGGAAACGTTCAGATTCTGATACAGTAACTCGAAACAATCCTAAATAATCAGGATTATCCGCCACTCGTGTAAAAAAAGTTTCGCCAAGCTGACGTAGAAATACCGCAGGTTCGCCTTTAAACTCCTCATCACAAAATACACTGCGAAAATTTCCTATAGTTACCCATTCCATCAAAGCTTTGAATAATCCTTGTTTATCACCAAAGTAGCTGTAAATCGTTTGCTTGGATACTCCTGCTTCTGCACTAACCTTATCCATACTCGTTCCAGAGTATCCTGTACTCAAGAATACCCGCATTGCTCCTCGTAATATTTGCTCTTGCTTTTGGTTCGCTATAACTGTTTCGCTTTGGTTAACAAGGAATTTTGACATGGCAAGGAGTATTAAGTTTTTTGGTATTTTAGCAAATTGTCACACTAGACGGTTTAGTATGATTTTAAAATACATAATTATTTTATAACCGAGGGTATCTCCTATGACTCAGGTTGCCCCATCACCAGAAAATATTCCAGAAAAGGAGCCAGAGAGTATATCACTTCCTGGCGCCCATGTGAAGGACTCAAAGCCAAAACCTAAAAAGAAACCAATTCGGCTATTATTAGCAGCATTGCTTTTATTAGGTGGTGTTGGGTTTGCAATTTGGCGCCTTGCACCAAAAGCACCAGCAAATGCACTCAGAGTAAGTGGACGTATTGAAGGTTACGAAACTGATATTGGAGTTAAGCGTTCGGGACGAATTGAAAATATTGCAGTGCGTGAAGGTGCTGCCGTTAAAAAGGGACAACAGTTAATTAAGCTTGATGATAGCAATGATTTGCTACTTGCCGACCAGTTACGAGGCGCCCAAGCGCGCGTAGCATCAGCGCAGTCAGACCAACAGCAAGCACAGTCAGATGTTCTAAGCGCTCAAAGCCAAATAGATCAAGTTGAAAGTCAAATTAGCGAAGCTCAACTCAACGTTCAACAGTCACAAGGAGATACAACTGGACGAGTACAACAAGCTTCTGCCACGGTTGCATCAGCAAAAGCACAACTTGCTGCATCTGAAGCACAAGCGAAGCAGACAGCATCCGAAGTTAAACTAGCTTCATTGAATCTCGACCGATATGCAAAACTAGTTGCGGATGGCGCCATTAATAAACAACAATTTGACCAAGCGCAAACAACATACGATACCGCAGTTGCTACCCTTGAAGCTCGAAAAGCAGCAGTAAATAGCGCGCGTGAACAATTAACTGCTGCTCAGGGTGGACTCACGCAAACCCAGACCACAAGTTTTAACCCAGGAATTCGTAACGCGCAACTCCAAGCATTATATAGAAAACGCGCGCAGAGCTTTGCTCAATTAAAATCGGCGCAAGCAAGAGTTAATTCAGCTCAAGCGAAAGTTAAAGACGCACTTGCATCGCAACAGCAAATTGTCACTCAAATTAATGATTCTAAAAAAGATTTAAACGTAGTTAGTCCTCTTGATGGTGTTGTAACAGCACGCTCTGTTGAACCAGGTGCAGTAGTTAGCAATCAAACCAAGATTATTACAATAGTAGACCCAAAAACTATATATTTACGAGGTTTTATTCCTGAAGGTGACATTGGTAAAGTTCGTATCGGACAAGTTACTAAAGTTTTTCTCGACTCGGCGCCGAAAACTCCTTTAAATGGCAAAGTAATATCTATAGACCCACAAGCTTCTTTTACTCCAGAGAATATTTATTTCCAAAAGGATAGAGTCAAGCAAGTTGTGGGAATTCGCATTAGTGTAGAAAATCCTGATGGTTGTTTTAATCCTAACAGTCCTTACGCTGGTGGTGATTTACCTTGCGCTCGAATTGGGATGCCTGCTGATGCTGATATTTTGTTGAAGTTGTAGCACGGGCGTCCCGCCTGTGCAATACGTTTGTATGGTGGGCAATGCCCACCTTACTATTTACCACAGAGACACAGAGGACACAGAGAGGTGAATTCTTTACCCATAGCCATAGAGGTGCGCGCGCTGCACAAGCAATATGGCAAGCTAGAGGCTGTACGGGGCATTAATTTTACTGTAAATAAAGGTGAATTATTTGGTTTGATAGGTCCCGATGGAGCAGGCAAGACAAGTACGTTTCACATTCTTGGTGGTGTAATGGAAGCGACTTCCGGTAATGCGTGGGTTTTCGGACAACCCGCGCGTTCTGCACGTTTGCAAACTGGGTATTTAACACAGCAATTCTCACTATATTTGGATTTGAGCATAGATGAAAATTTGCGGTATGCGGCAGGATTACGAGAAGTTCCAGATGATTTGTTTATAATACGTCGCAATAAATACCTAAAATTAATGGATTTGGATAAATTTGGTGCCCGATTAGCAGGACAATTATCTGGAGGAATGAAGCAAAAGTTAGCATTATGTTGTGCATTGGTATCGCAACCACAAGTTTTATTACTCGACGAACCGACAACAGGTGTTGACCCAGTATCACGACGAGAATTTTGGGATGTGTTGGCAGAATTATCCAATGAAGGAATGACAATAGTTGTTGCGACACCATATTTAGATGAAGCAGAGAGGTGTGACCGCATTGCTTTAATGTACGATGGAGAAATTCATGAAATTGCAACTCCAAAAGAGTTACGCGACAGTTTAGGCTTGCATCGTCTCGAAGTTCGCACAACTTCTTTAGACAAAGTTGAACAAGTTCTTTTAGAAGCAGTACCAATAGATATTGCCGATGTACAAACATTTGGCGACCGTTTAGATATTCTTGTCAAGGATACTGTCAAGGGTGAATCCAAAGTTCGCCAGCTTTTACAAGAAAATAATTTACCATCACCAGATATTGAAAGCAACGAACCCACTTTAGAAAACGTTTTCGTTACCCGTCTTCGTCAACAAGGTTCGGCGCCGGAATTTTTCCCTTTCCCAAGATATCGAGGAGGAAACTCAGCACTCAGCACTCAGCTGCTGCAGGTTGCTGTGCAAGCCCCCGCGCAGCCCACCCCATCTTGCGTTGCCTTACCATGCCACCCAGTTGACTAAGCATCCAGCCCCTGTTCAAGTCCCACGTGTCCTTGTACTGTGCTGTACTGTTGGGTACTGTACTGTACTGTACTGTTGGGTGCTGTACTGTACGTACTGTACTGTACTGTTAGATACTGCACTGTACTGTTAGATACTGTACTGTACTGTACTGTACTGTACTGTACTGTTAGATACTGTGCTGTACTGTGCTGTACTGTTAGGTACTGTACTGTACTGTAAAGTAGGCAGCTGCTGGGAACATATCTTGTCACTCTGCCTTGGCTGTCAGCTTGATGGGAGCCGGCTTCCTGCGCTTTAGCGCCTTGGCTTTCTCACTGGGCACGTGCACGTCCCACACAATGCCCAGCGCCTTCAAAGTGCAGATCACGTACCATGTCAGGTCGATCTCAAACCATTCAAGGCCGTGACGGGCTGACTGAGGGAATGCATGGTGGGAGTTGTGCCTGTGGTGGAGAGGTTTTGGTGGGGAGCAGCAGAACAGTCAGTGGTGTGACGGCAGCAGCGGCGGCAGATGTGAATCAGTGTTTGCGGCAGATAAGAGTATACTCTGTGATATCACAGTCATTGATGACTGCAGCATCTGCTGTCAGAGTCTGTGGTGTTATCATGCCGGACGGGGATTGCGAGTGCTGCCACGGTCAAAGCTGAAGA
>NZ_JBXXZH010000295.1:0-10205 GCF_059640475.1 Calothrix sp. CBUCES-K 9914 | reverse complement strand
GTCCTGTAAGATACAAAGGTACATTATTGTACTAACAACGGTCTTCTGTGACAGTTTTGATAGTACAATAATGTTAAAAAATTTTACAAAATCTTCATTCTACATTTGTATATGTGCTAAAATAACAACTTTTTTACTAGTTCAGACTGTTACGGCTTCCGAGGCGCCAACAAAAAAGAGTCAGGCGCCGTCAAATTCAGAAGTACAGAAGTATTTTCTTAACCAAGTAAAAACATACCCTGCAAATAATAATTTGCCAACAGTTAGTTTAATAACGATGCAGGATGCTATCAAGAACTCAGGTTATATGCGAATATTAGAAGCAAAACTAACTACTTATGGAGAGTTTGCAGCACAAACAGGACAGTATAAAACAATGTATTCAAATAACCGCATGATATGGATGATTAGTGGCTTTGTTCCAGGCGAATTCAGACCAGCGCGAGGTAGAATGACCTGCATTGATGATGCTAAAATTGTAGAAGTGATTGATGCAGAAACAGGCGACAGTTTTGGTAGAAGTATATATTGTCCACCAGAGAACGAAAGAAGTTCTATGCCGTCATTATCACGATAAAACGAACGCCCTTGGCTATTGATCCCTTATTCGATACAGGAAGTAGGGGATCAAAATTGTATCAACCAACTTTAACGCCACTAACGTGCGACATCTTAGTAGCAATAGCAAGTTCGGTAATGGCTTCTTTTTCTCCTAAGTTAAATATTACCGTCACAAATAATTAAGGCATAGCGACACTCCAAACCCACTGTTTGTCCAATATTTTTCAAGCAATTGAGCATTGTCATTAATTCTTTATTTGCGTACTTTGCGTACTTTGCGGTTCGTTTTTCTACACACTAAAATTATTCACACAGACCACTACTAGTCTGTGTCATTAAATTTGGTCGGCTCACGGCGTCTCGCCTGACAAGAGCGCACATCTGGGACAGATATGCTACGGGGATAATAGGTAGGCGCCAAACAACCAAGGTATGTAACGAAAAGTAAATTTAGTAAAAAATCAAATTCGTGGTTTAAAAGTGCATAAAGTGATTTTGGTGGCATCTATATATTAAAAAGAAAGCTTGCTAAGTTCCGTATACGTTAAATGGAGGTTTGAATTGTGACAGATAGCTACGACACCCCGTCTTTACATCAGTAACAAGGTATCTAAAATTACAATAAGTTAATGTAAAATACTTATGGCTCAAGATTTTAGGAAAATATTGTTGGCAGTTGCACTTCTAGCAACGTGTACAACTGGCTGTGCGTCTACAGATGATTATAAAAAGTTTGCTGAAGCTGGAAATAATTTTGCTAAAGCTAATAACACTTTATTAGATATTGCTGAAGATATAGCAGTTAATACCACTTCTGAAAGGGTTTTAAGTCAGAGAATTGGTCAAGGGGTTCAACCGACCGAAGATATTAAAATTTTCACTAAGCGCTACGAAGATAATTTCTCTAAATCAGATATAGAACGTCTTGAACTTATCAAGGAGCTTCGTAAGCACAATCAATTGTTGTTTACGTACTTTAATAAACTTATCGATTTAGCTGATTCTGACTCTTCTGCTCGAACTAAAACTGCAGTTGAAAGTATCGCTGGTCAGTTACAAGCTAGTGGAAACAAACTGATAAGTTTTAACAAAATTGGTAAGCTGCCATCTGTGACTAAGATAGTTCTTGATGCTCGAATTCGTGGCACCATTAGAGATGAGTTAGAAAAGCGTAAAGATACTATTTATCGAGAAATAACGATACAAAAAGAGTTATTATATTTTCTTAGTGAATCAATGGAGCAGGATGTTAAATTAACGCGGCAATTTCAAGAAGCTCGTCTTGTGATACAGCCTTTGTTTGTACCATCCGACAAGATTGAGCAGGATAAGTGGATACAAACAAGAAATAGGGTAATGAAACAAGACTCTGGAGTAATATTAACAATTAATCAAGCAAGTGAAAGTTTAGAAGAATTCAGAGACACGTTTATTGCTTCCGTAGAGGGAGAAAAAACTAGTAAGCGTATTGATAAGTTTATGAAAGAGACTAATTCGTTTTCAGAGCTTGTTCTTAACAATCAATAGTTATTTATCAGGAGCATTTATACCATGTCTATTAATTCAGAAGCAGATGTTAAAGCACTTTTGGCGAAGTTAAGAGAAATTGACTTAAAACTTAACAAGCCAAGTATGCTAGTTGCAATGCCAAGTGAAACTAGCGCGCAAAGAAATGATTTTAACGAAGCGCGCGCGAAAATTGCTAGGCAAATTAGCGAAATTGAGAATAGAAGCATTGAGCAATTATTAGCAAGTTTAAATTCAAATGAAGATTCACTTAAAAAGGGAATAGATAATTTAAACAACGAAATTGAAACAGCTGATAATATAGCTAAAGTGACAGAGGCAATTGATAGCGTTCTTAGAGTCGTTAACGCTGTGTTGAGTGTAGGACGAGAAATCAAGAGAAGAAGTATATACGCTTTGCTTGTTGGTATTGATAATTATCCCAACCCAAGTCATCGTCTTAAAGGTTGTGTAAATGATATTAAGAAAATTGAAGAGTATCTAAACGAACGGTTTGATAATAAAGAATATCAACTGAAGTTACTAATACTCAAAGACGAGCAAGCAACCCGTGAAGCAGTTATTAATGGTTTCCGTAACCATCTTTGTCAAGCACAAAAAGATGATGTAGTTTTATTCTACTATAGTGGTCATGGTTCTCAGGAACCAGCGCCCTCTGAATTTTGGGAGTTAGAACCAGATCATCTAGATGAAACTTTGGTATGCTACGACAGTCGTACTGAAAACGGTTGGGACTTGGCAGATAAGGAGTTGGCGAAACTAATTTCGGAAGTGCCAGAAGGCGCCCATATTACCATTATTATGGATTGTTGCCACTCTGGTTCCGGTACTAAAGACCCATCAGAAAGAGTTCTTGAACGTCGCTTAGATGCAGACAAGCGCGCGCGTCCATTAGATAGCTTTATTTTCTCCCTCGACGATTTAAACGAACTATCAAATACGCGCGACCCCGATAAACATCCTGATAAACATTTGAGTGGGTGGAACACACCGTCTGGTCGTCATATTCTTTTAGCAGCTTGTCAAAACTACGAAACAGCAAAGGAATATCCAGGCGAAAATCGGGGTTATTTCTCTTATTATTTGATGGATACACTTTCTAAAGCTAGCGGAAACCTGACTTATCGAGATTTGTTTGGACGTGTAAATGCCATTGTCCGCAGTGCAATGTTAAATCAGTCTCCGCAATTGGAAGTAAATAACACCTCGGATAGTAACAAATTTTTCCTCGATGGTGCAATCGCCGAAACTGCTCCGTATTTTATTGTTCAACATGATCAAACTTATGGTTGGGTAATTGAAGGTGGTGCTGTTCACGGAATACAACCACCCAAAAATAACGAAACCACTTTACTGCTTCTGTTTCCCTTCGGTGCAACAATTGAGGATACGCGCGACCCTTCAAAATCTGTGGGTACAGCAAAAGTTACGACTGTATTGCCAAATAAGAGCAAGATAGATATCGAAGGAGTGCAAGACCTAACTAATGATAGTACCTTTAAAGCAGTTGTTGCCAGTTTACCATTACCGCCGTTAGGAGTATACTTTGAAGGAGATGAAATAGGTGTAATTCTAGCAGTCGAAAAATTAAAAACAGCCGGACTTGATGGTAAACCTTCCGCTTATATACGCACGGAACAAGAAATTAGCAAAGCCGATTTTCGTCTATTGTGTCGCGATAACCAGTATATAATAACTAGAGCGGTAGATGATCGACCTTTAGTAGCTCAAATTGATGGTTATACGGAAGACAACGCAAATAAAGCAATTAAACGCTTAGAACATATTGCTCGGTGGACAACAATTGCCCAACTTTCAAATACTGCGGCAAATTGGATTAAACCATTGGATGTAAAGATGGAATTTATCTTTGCTGATAAGAACTTATCCCAAGAAAACTCTATGCGTTTGGCATATAAATATGAGGAGCAGAAGTGGCAACAACCAGAATTTAAACTGAAACTCACCAACACATCTAAGAAACCACTTTACTGCGCTTTAGTTGATCTTTCAGATAGTTTTTCTATTAGTACACCATTTTTTGAGTCAGGTAGCATTATGTTGCAACCTGGAGAAGAAGCTTATGCTTTAGATGGAGAACGGTTACAACTATCCGTCCCAGATGAGTATTGGGAACTAGGAATTACTGAGTACAAAGATATTATCAAATTGATTGTAAGTAACGATGAATTTGATGCTAGATTGCTAAATCAAGAGCAACTTGATGCTCCAAGACCGATATTAAGAAATATGGAATCTTCAAGTCAAAGTAGTCTTGAACGATTGATGGAGCGCACTCAAAATCGTGAAATTACAGCCAAAAGTAATGGCGCCAAAGTTGACGATTGGTACACAGAGGAAATTATAATTACTACAGTTCGTCCTTTGGATTCTACCCCTGTTTCTAAGGAACAACCACAACAAGTAGGAATAGGTGTAAAGTTACAACCCCATCCTAGCTTGACAGCAAATGTTCGCCTTACAACCACGCCACAAGTTAGCCGAGATGTGGGTAATAAAATTGTACCTCCTATCTTGCGGGAAAATCCAGAAATTATTCAACCCTTCCAATTTACTCCCAGTCGCGGTACAGACCCAGGATTAAATGTACTGGAACTGAGCGATGTTACAGACTATGAAGTTGTGACAGAAGAGGCGCCTCTAAAATTATTAGTTGATGCACAATTAGCAGAAAATGAATACCTACTTCCTTACGGTTATGATGGTGAATTTTTCTTGCCATTAGGTTACGGTCAAACAACTCCAAATGGCTTAGTAGAAATTAATTTAGAAAGATTACCGGCGCCCGTTAGCGAGGGAGAACGTAGCGTGCAAGGTTCGATTAAAATCTTCTTTCAAAAAGTAATTAGCCAGGGTTTGGGGAGAGAATTTAAGTACCCTATTTTAGCAGTTGCTGAAGTCACAGAGGACGAGAAAGTAACTTATATGCGGGATGAGAATTATATCAAGCAGAAGGTAGCGCAAGCAAAACGAATTGCCGTCTATATCCACGGAATTGTGGGCGATACAGAAAGTTTAGTATCCACAATTAAACAACCTGTTCTAAAATCTAATGGGCAATCTAATGAACAAAAGGTTATCAGCGAATTTTATGATGTAATTCTCACCTTTGATTACGAAAATCTGAACACGAAAATTGAGCAGAACGCCCAATATTTAAAACAACGACTAACAGATGTAGGTTTATCGGAAAACCACGGTAAGCAACTACACATTATCGCTCATTCAATGGGTGGTTTGATATCTCGATGGTTTATTGAGCGAGAAAAAGGTAACAAAGTTGTCCAACACCTAATTATGTTAGGTACACCAAATGCAGGTTCTCCTTGGTCTGTGGCAGAAGATTGGGTAAAATTGACTCTAGCTATTGCACTTAATGGTCTTTCTACAGTTGTTTATCCTGCAAAAGTGATAGCTATGTTAATGGGTACTTTGGAAAAAAATATTCGGGTAGCTATGGCTGAAATGAACCCAAATTCTGATTTTATCCATAATCTCGCAGCAAGTGAAGACCCAGGCATTCCTTATTCAATTATCGCTGGTAATACTTCTATTATTCCCGCAGCCTTGAAGCAACAGGCAGGTCAAGAATCCATAATACAACGATTGCAACAACGTTTGTTTAATAAGGTTGTGGAATTACCCTTCTTTGGCATACCTAATGATATTGCGGTGAAAGTGGACAGCATTACGAGTATTCCAAAGGGACGCGCATTTCCTCCTAGCATTCAAGAAGTACCTTGCGACCATCTTAGTTACTTTTTGAGTACACCTATTACTGTTGGGTTAGAAGCTTTGGCTGCTGCTATTAAGTCATCGAGATAAGGGTTGGATATATGGGGCGCTCCGGGATGCCCGCTCCACAAGAGTAACAATATCAAGTAATCAAATTAACCAGTCATTTTCAGTTCTTGATTTAGGAGAATAGTTGCAGGCGCCACGTTGAAAGCGGCGCCTAATATTAAGATGATATAGCATTCCTAAATCATTTGTAAAATCCGCATGTGTAGAGACGCGATATATCGCGTCTCTACATTTTACAATTTTTTATAAATCATCTAGGACTGCTATATTACAGTGGCTATGCTTGATTAAAGCGACTAATTAACTCTTCACGAGATAATTGTAAAAGTAAACGAGTATATTCTTCGGTAGGTTGCGCTAAAAGTGATGGAATAATATTTATTAACTCAGCGTCAAGTGTACCAAAGCGCGCTTTAAGCAAATTCTCGACTACGATGCGTTGACCTTGCTCGATACCACGCTCGATACCACGCTCGATACCACGCTCGATACCACGCTCTAATCCTCGACGTTCCGTAGCTTCTTCCCATTCGGCATATGCTTTTGATACTATCATCATGAACTCCGCATCTTCATCGTTTTCCGGTTTTAATCCTATAGTAACTTTCCATCCTGATAATAGACGCAGCGCAGCATTACGTCGTTTATCATTTTTGGGCAAAGCCAGAATTTCGTCTATTGCTTCCCCTTGCACTGTTTGCCGACCAAAAAGTCTTAACCATCTTGTTTCTGCTTCTTTACGCAGTAGATTTACTGATATGAACCTTCTATGATCACCATCTGCGCTAAAATATACACCATTAACCCAGCCATCAGCCGGTTGGGCACGGTAATAATCAAGAAGTTTTTCTGAAGCAGAAGGTGTAATTATCCATAGCTTCGGTAGTTCTTCTTCAGTTGCTTTCCGTTCATCACGCTTTGCCTCACGTCTACATTCCTTACGAGTCGCAAGTAACTTATATGAACAACTCTCGACTTCTTCATATGTTGGTTGGTTACGGAAAGGTTCTATTAAACACGGTGTAGAAGCTATGCGACGCAGTAGACCCAGAGATTCAGGTATTTGCTCTGGTTTGGCTGTAGGTATGAAATATATATCTACGAAAGTCGATTCACCTGGCACTTCGTCGTTAATTTTAATTTGACCATATGGACTCAAGAATTCTTCAAAGAACTGTTTTGAAAATTGGTCGAACGGATTTTTTGTCATTCTTATACCCTGTATTGATTTACGTGTTATGTGAAATGCAGCTTCAAGTTGGCGCCCAGTTCAAAAAAGCGCTGTTTTTACTTATATATTTTTTAGACTTCATGTTCTTTGTCGAATGATTGTACTAACTATATCTCGTATTAATCAGTATTTTTCTATTTTCACAAAAAATTTATCAAACAAATTTCATGTCATCGCGCGTGTAGGGACGTTGGTATAAAAAACACACTCATTACACACTTTGATTTTATAAAATAGCGTTTTTTTTGCTATAAATACGTATCTGTATAAAAATAAGGTAACAATATGTACTGTTTTTAGCGAAAATATATTTTATTACTTCGGCACCTGAAAAATCGTATAGCTTCTAGATTTTGGCGCCTTCTTTACAGTAAAAGTAATAAAGAATTGAGAGAAGCATTACAAGTGTTTGGACGTAATTAACCAGAGATTTCACAATTTATCTTTGCCAGAAAATACTTTGTTGTAATGCAGAAAAATTAAGTAAGTCGGCGCCATACGAAGTATCAGTTAATTCAACGAATGTTACTGGCACACAAATTCAACAGTGGATAGAAGTTTGTATTCAAGCATTAAAACAGTATCCAAATACTATTTTACCTCAGTTTTCACTGGAAGCATTACAATCAAAAGGGTTTGAAGTTAAATCTAAACCAACAAAATCAATTTAAGAACTCAGTTAGAAATAAAAACTATTGTTAATTTAGTTGAAACATATCTTAACTCTTCAAACGCAACTACTAGGAAATAATTTAGCTTGTATAGATATTACAGCAACGAGAATATTGCCGTTCAATACTTAAAATATATATAAGTGTAAGAAGAACTGGTTTATGCACTACGTCAAAAAAAATGCTGCATTGACATAAAAATTAGCCTAAAGTCTAACTTATTTTCCCCCGCTTTATATTAAAATTTTGATTGATTGTTTAGGGGGCTTGCCTATAAATATGCTAAGAATATGAGTTTACGTATCGTAATTAAAACAACGATTAACCGTATCAACCCGGATTAAGTATACTAATCGGCGGTTGTGTTAGATGTTGTAAGATTAAAAAATAATTTACTTTTATTTATGGTTGAATGAAATGCTTGCTGGTCATACTCTCCGCAATCGTTATAAAATTCTAAAGCCCTTGGGAAGTGGTAGCTTTGGAATTACTTATTTGGCTGAAGATTTAGATTTGCCAGACCATCCTCTATGTGTTGTAAAGAATCTTCGGCAAAGCCATAGTCCAGAAGAGTTAGAAGCTATTATTGCTTTTTTTAACAAGGAAGCAAAAGCTTTGTATCGTTTAGGTCGTGAGTGTAGTCAAATTCCACAGCTTTTTGCTCACTTTGAAGAAGGGGGTAAATTTTATTTAGTACAGGAGTATGTTGATGGACACGATTTGAGTAAAGAAATATTCTTTGGCAATAAGTTAAGCGAAGCTAAGGTAACGCAACTTTTGAAAGACATTTTAGAAGTATTAACTATTGTTCATGATCAGAATATTATACATCGAGACATCAAAGCACAAAATTTAATGCGCCGTAATCGTGACGGCAAGATAGTGTTGATAGATTTTGGAACTGTCAAGGAAATTAGCCAACTCAAAGGCAATCCTCAAGAGCTAACCAATATGACTATTGTTATTGGTACTGCTGGCTACATGCCTAACGAGCAGTTAAATGGATATCCTAAGTTGTCCAGCGATATTTATGCTGTGGGGATGTTGGGAATTTATGCTTTAACTGGAGTTCGACCGCAGGAACTACCGAAAGACCCTAACACTTTTGAAGTAATTTGGCGAGATCAGGTTTCTGTAAGTCCCTTTTTGGCAAATGTGTTAGATAAAATGGTGCGTTCTAACTTTAAGGAACGCTATCAAAGCGCGCGTGAAGCGTTGCAAGCACTAACAACACCATCAGAGTCTGTACCACCACCGCCTTTAGTATCAAATGTTTCACGACCACGGCAGCAAAATAATCGGAAACTTTTGATTGGCGCCGGACTTGCAGCAAGTATACTTTGTGCAGTGGGTTTTTTATCTATAACTTTTTTGAGACAACGCACAACTAATACCGAAGTATGCCCAAAGATACCTGCACTGTCTACTTCAACGAAGTCACCGAACTGGGAAAGGGGCGGTATAAAATATTATGGAGAACTAAAAGATGATCAACCTAACGGTTGTGGAGTTATGACTTTTGCAAGTGGTTTAGGTGGCAGTAAATCTTATGAAGGGAGATTCTCTAACGGTAAGTTTTCTGGTGAAGGAACCTTGATTTATTACAATGGTGATAAATATGAAGGTGAATTTAAGGAAAATTTATTTCATGGTAAAGGAACCTTGCGTCTTGCAAATGGAACTGTTTATCAAGGTCAATTTAATAATCATAAATACGAAGGTATCGGTAACTTATTTTATACAAATGGCTGCCGATATGAAGGCGAATTTAAGAATAATAAGCCGAATGGTCAAGGAACTTGCATACCTTTACGTGGCTCACCTAAAACTGGAATTTGGCGGCAAGGTAAAATTGAAGGAGAAAGTAATCTGTGCTGTTCTTGATTGCGTATAAAATAATACAAGCAAATACAACGATTTGAGCGCATTTCATTAGATAATATTGAAATTAGCAATCATTGATACTTAAAATTATTTGCTTTTTAGGTCAATGTATTGCGGTAGAGCATTTGTATTAATTTTAATCAAATTTTGTATATTTTAATTTTTAAATAGGATAACAAGTTATTCTTAAACGAAGAATCATAATATTTACACAATAGTAAGACTAAGCAATGAATCAAAAATTATTATTTATCAAACTGATTTTGCTGCTTTCTAAAACTTCTTTAGTCGCTATTAGCAGTGTCTTTATTGCTTTAGCTCCATATTTACAAGTGTCTTTAGCCCAACCGTCACAAACAACCCCACCCGCACCAGCAGATACAACCCCACCCGCACCAGCAGATACAACCCCACCCGCACCAGCAGATACAACCCCACCTGCACCAGCAGATCAAAAACCAACTACCCCTCCAGCAGATCAAAAACCAACTACCCCTCCAGCAGAT
>NZ_JBXXZH010000294.1:0-10205 GCF_059640475.1 Calothrix sp. CBUCES-K 9914 | reverse complement strand
CGGTTCTATCGTACATAGCGTGCTAAATTTTAATTAAAATCTATAAATATGCTTGATTTACAAGGCTTACAGACGCTTTTATTTTTAATTTTGGACAAGAATACCGTTCTGAAGGTAATAATAGCTGTAAGATAAGCCCAGCAAGGTTTTTAAGCTTATTTTTCCCTAAATTAGCACGCTAAGTACGCAAGAGCCGATTTTAGAGTTGGTAAGCTCTGTATAGAAACACTACGAGACAAAAATCTTAACATGAAGCGTATTAAATATTACTATAAACTTTAGTATAATTGGGGTTGACAAATAGTATTTAATTACATGTGAGTATTACACCTCGCGGGATGAGTGTTACAGAAGCTTACCGACTCTACCGTTCAGGCAGTTTATTAGTCAATAGAAAGTATCAAAGAAAGCTTGTTTGGACAGTCGCGGAGAAAGAAAGGCTTATTGGTAGCATTTTAAAGGGGTATCCAATTCCACTGATTTTACTTGCAGAACGTCCTCAAATATATGGCAGTGGTAAATATGAAATCATTGACGGGATGCAACGCCTTAATGCAATTTTTAGTTTTATATAAAATTATTTTAGCTTTGATAATAAATATTTTAATCTTTATGAGTTTTCTTACGCCAAACAATTAGTAAGTGATGGAGTGATTCAACTTGAAATAAATAAAGAAGATATTGAAAAGCAAAAAATAAATTTTTTGCCAAAAAATAAATTATTCATCTTGTAAGGTAGGCGCCCTCCAAACCCCTTAAAACTGAAACGGGCGAGGGCGCCCGTTCCACAAGAAACAAAAACTATTTCACACTCAATTCCAAAATCTTCTTCTCTTCCTCCTTACTTATCACCCTTCCCTCATCTTCAAAACCAGTAATTTGGTCAAAGTTCAAGTACCGATACAAATTATCTGCAAACGGTTGAATTTTTGTGCCTACAATATCCAAATATTCCTGTACAGTAGGTATCCTACCCAGCAACGCGCACACAGCAGCTAACTCGGCAGAACCTAAATAGACCTGAGCATCTTTACCCATGCGGTTATTAAAGTTTCTGGTAGAAGTTGAAAACACCGTAGTTCCATCTTCTACTCTTGCTTGGTTCCCCATACATAAGCTACAACCTGGCATTTCTGTCCGCGCGTTTGCGCCAACAAACACATCATAAACACCTTCATTCTTCAACTGAGTTTCGTCCATCCGTGTAGGAGGCGCCACCCACAACCGCGCGCTTACCTTACCAGCACCTTCCAACACCTTCGCAGTTGCACGGTAATGTCCAATATTAGTCATACAAGAACCTACGAATACTTCTTGTACTGGGTCGCCTGCTACTTCTGATAGTAGTTTAACGTTATCAGGGTCATTAGGCGCCGCTACGATTGGTTCTTTAATTTCGTTCAAGTCTATCTCGATAATCTCCGCATATTCCGCATCTACATCTGCTTCCATTAATACTGGGTTTGCTAACCATTCTTCCATTTTGGCTACACGGCGTATGATGGTTCTAGCATCTCCGTAACCTCTTGCTACCATGTTTTTGAGCAGTGCTACGTTGGAACGAATATATTCGGAAACTGTTTCTACACTGAGTTTAATTGTACAACCAGCACAGGAACGTTCGGCGGAAGCGTCGGTTAATTCAAATGCTTGCTCGACTTTTAAGTCTGGCAAACCTTCGATTTCTAATATTTTTCCAGCGTAAATGTTCTTCTTGTTTTTCTTCTCGACTGTTAGTAATCCTTTTTGAATCGCTACGTAGGGAATCGCATTTACAATATCGCGTAGTGTAATACCTGGTTGTAATTCTCCCTTGAAACGGACTAATACTGACTCTGGCATATCTAAAGGCATTACACCCAAAGCTGCTGCAAATGCAACTAACCCTGAACCTGCGGGAAAGGAAATACCAAGAGGGAAGCGTGTATGCGAGTCTCCACCTGTTCCTACTGTGTCGGGTAGTAACATTCTATTTAACCATGAGTGAATAATTCCATCACCGGGACGTAATGCTACACCTCCACGTTGAGCGAAAAAGTCGGGGAGTTCTTTTTGGGTTTTGATATCTACTGGTTTGGGATATGCAACAGTGTGGCAGAAGCTTTGCATTACTAAGTCAGCGGAGAACCCTAGACATGCAAGTTCTGTGAGTTCATCGCGCGTCATTGGCCCTGTGGTATCTTGGGAACCAACGGTTCCCATAATAGGTTCGCATGATGTCTCAGGACGAACTCCTGGTAAACCACAAGCTTTTCCTACGATTTTTTGCGCCAATGTGTAACCTTTACCTGTATCAGCAGGTTGTTGAGGACGAGTAAATACAGTGCTTGCTTCCAAACCTAAAGCAACGCGCGTTTTGTCTGTTAGAGTACGTCCGATAAGTAAAGGTATACGTCCACCCGCGCGTACTTCATCTAAAATTGTGTCGGGTCTTAATTGGAATGTTGAAATAACTTCTCCAGCTTCGTTGGTAATTTCTCCTCTGTAAGGATATATAGTAATTACCATCCCTGTTTCCATTTTTGTGACATCGCAGTTTATTGGCAAGGCGCCTGCATCTTCTGCGGTATTGAAGAAAATAGGGGCAATAGTTCCACCAAGTACATATCCACCCGCACGCTTGTTTGGTACGAAAGGAATATCTTGACCAATATGCCATAACACCGAGTTAATAGCTGACTTACGTGATGAACCTGTACCTACTACATCTCCAACGTAAGCAATGGGGTATCCCTTTTTCTTTAATTCGGCAATAGTTTCTAAGCTTCCTGGTTGCCGAGTTTCCAACATTGCAAGTGCATGTAGAGGAATATCGGGACGAGTTGTTGCGTGTTGTGCTGGTGATAAATCATCTGTATTGGTTTCACCAGAAACTTTAAAGACAGTAACGTTGATAAATTCTGGTAACTGCGCGCGGGTAGTAAACCATTCTGCTTCTGCCCAAGAATCTACAACTCGCTTTGCAAAAGGATTTGTCTTAGATAATTCTAAAACATCATGGAAGGCATCATATACTAGCAAAATCTTACTCAAAGCCGCAGCAGCATATGCAGCGATAGGTTCCTTACCTTGTCCTCCCATTACTAAAGGAGTTTCCGAAGATGTAGACAACGAAACGGTGGGGACTTGTAACAAATCGATGAGCGATTGCACGTTATAACCGCCCATCATTGTACCTAATAACTCAACCGCTTCGATTGGAGAAACTAAGGGACTAGTAATTTCTTCCTTTGCTATACCTGTGAGGAAACCAGCTTTAACATAAGCTGCAGGGTCAACACCGGGTGGTACTCGGTCGCGTAATAAATGCAGTAATGTCTGTTCCTCACCCGCAGGTGGATTTTTAAGTAGTTCGCACAGTTCTGATGTTTGTTTTGCATCTAATGGCAGCGGTGGAATTCCTAGTGCTGCCCTTTCTTCAACGTGTTTGCGGTATGATTCCAGCATTCTGCTCTCCAAGTATAAATTTAACTGTTTAACTTACTTGTCAATGTGACAGCCAAATTTTAAGTGTTTGTAAGCTCCTAGCCTATAATAATCACTGTATCGCCAATTCTTGCTAGCGATAAAGGTGGTTTATCCTAACTCAAGAGTTAGTGTTAAATATAGCTACAAGTTTGGTTAAATACAATTTTTTAAGCTACAATATTGCACCGTTATAATCAAGCCTCGATATGACACAAACATATACCGTTGAACTTAACCATCAGGGTAAAACACTCACAATTCAAGTTCCCGAAGACGAAACAGTTTTAGCAGTAGCTGAAAAAGCAGGTTTGGAGCTACCCGCTTCATGTCATGCAGGTGTTTGTACTACATGTGCAGCAAAAATTACCAATGGTGGCACGGTAGACCAAAGTGAGGGTATGGGTATCAGTCCTGATTTGCAAAAAGAGGGTTATGCTCTACTCTGCGTGTCTTTTCCTCGCTCTGATTTGAAAATTGTAACTGACCAGGAAGAGGTTGTGTATCAACAACAATTTGGGAAGTAACCTTGGCAACGGATGAGAGCGGATGTAACGGATAATTAATTTTTTTATCCGTTACATTCTTTGTAAATTTATCTGACCATCTTACTTATATACAATTGCATGTAATATTGTTTACGTTTTTAACCTAAAATAGTTTTCAATAAGCTTTGTAAAGCTTGGTAGTCAGATTCTTCAAGCTGCCCTAACTTTTTGGTCACAAGTTTTATATCAAGAGTTGTTAAAACTGGTTTAATAATTGAAGGTTTAACTAAACCAGAATTTTTCCAGTTTGTAATTGTCGTTTCTCCAAAAGAGGTTGCTGGGTTTGCTTGACTAGTAACACCAATTAGTATCAAATCTAAGCGTTGAAGATGATAATCAGCAGAACTCACAACAATAGCTGGTCGCTTTTTTGTAGTAGTCTGGTCAGTAAAAGGGAAAGGCACTAAAACAACATCACCAAATTCATAATTTGTCATATTCTGCATCATCAGGGTTATCCCAGATTTTTTGGAAAGCTTGCTCGGAAAGCTTTGCTGCTGCGAAAACTATATCACGATCTGTATTTTTGATATTTTTTTTATAAAGAGAATCAATAAACTCTTCAACCTGCAATATCTGTTCAGGAAACAATCCGCGAATTTTGCTAATTACTCTTTGTTCGGTTGTGCTATCAGCTTGCATTATAAAAAATTTTCCTTTTATGGACACACTACTATCTTACTATTACATTTCAACTTTAGGCGTGGCTAAACAACTTATTCGAGAGTATCCGAAGCTTAAAAGCTAACCTTTCGCGGGCTTGTATACACGCCCTACAATTATTTAAGGAAACAAGAAACCCACCCCGTTAATATGGGTGGGTTATTAGAATCTAGGTATTGAAATCAAAAATAAAGCGCTACTAAATTTAAAAATCTTACATTACGCTGCCCAAACATCTTGGAGTTCTTCAGCCATTTGAGTAGGTTGAGCAACTTCGCTAGCTACAACTTCGTTGGCTTTTATAGTCGGTTGAGCTTCTTCAATAACTGGTGCCCCAGTAGTCGCTTGGGTCAGTTCTGTTTCTTGAACAGCAGGCGCCTGAGTTGCTTCAGTAAGTTGCGCTTCTTCTATAACAGGCGCCTCGGTAGCAGTATTCCCGAACAAATTAACCTTCACAACTTGATTACGTGCAGCACTTGCTTTAGGTAATGTCAAAGACAAAATACCATTCTTATACTCAGCTTGCACCTTATCATTCTCTACAGCGACAGGCAATTGAATCACCCGTTGGAACTTGCCGTAAGTAAACTCAGAACGGAAATAACCAATCTTCTCAGTTTGATTGTTATCACTCTTTTCACCAGAGATAACAACCGCTTGCTTTGTAACGCGAATATCTAAGTCTCTTGCATCGATACCTGGAATTTGCGCGCGTAAAACCAAAGCTTCATCAGTATCTTGCAGTTCAACTGCTGGCTTAAAAGCTACCATTTGAGGTTGACGTACCATCATATCTCCAAACATAGAATCCATTGCACGACGCATAGCTTGAATATCACCTTGACGTTGCCAGCTCATAATAGCCATATCTAAATAATTCCTCGATTGCTGCGTTTTCATTAATCTTTGTTGCATATGTCCCTATTTTGCCAATTCTGTGCATATAGACAGTGAGGTAAACCGGATGAGTTAAGCAGTGAATACCGCAGCGTTACAACAAAGCGAAAAATTATTGTAATCTTGTCCTGGTGCCAACTATATTTATAGACAAATCTGGACACAAAGCTATGACAGCACATTTCATCAGCGCCGAAATAGACCTACAGCAAACCCTAACCGAACTACAAAAAGCAGTAGAAACCGAACTGAAAAAACAAGGTGAACCTCTACGCTGGGCAATAACCTCTGTAGACACCGAACAACAAAAAGTTAAAGTTGAAGCAGTAGTAACAAAACAACCCTAGAAATCATATACTCTTGTGGAGCGGGCATCCCTGCCCGCCATTAAATTATTTATATATAGATAGGTAGGATATTGGACAGGCTTTCCGGTCTATCCGACAAGATACACACGTCATAGGAGTTAAAATTGTGCATTACAGTCAATTCAAAACATTGGCAAGTGTGAAGTCAGCATTTGGAATTGTTACCCACGAAAATATACAGTTTCACATTCTAATTCTTCCAAAGCCATTCTATCAAATTTAGAAAGAAATAATCCAACAATGTATGTCTCTCTTTTACTAGCTAGGCTTTGCATAATAATTTTTACATAAACTCTATAGTTTTAGAGTTCCCAACTAATTATAAAAACTAACATTCCTCTTAAGCTTGTATTGCTATTATAAAATAAAAAAAACTAGAACGGCAAAACTAACTTGAGAGGTGGGACTAAAGGCTTAATTACGTAGGCGCCATAGAAAATATCCAACGAGTTTATTATGCTTACAGCCTACGTAAGCGCAAGTTTTACCGCTCTAGAAAAAAATCATTGTAAACCCACCCGGTGCCAGTTATAGTTAGAGCAAATCAGGGTACACAGCCATGACAACACATTTTATCAGCGCAGAAATCGACCTACAGCAAACCCCCACCGAACTACAAAAAGCCCTAGAAACCGATCGAGTTAAGATCATTGACTATTTTAGACGGAAGTTTCAAATCTGCGGCTTTGAGATTCTCGCGCAGATGCTCAACCGATGACGTTCCGGGAATTAGCAGGATGTTAGGAGAGCGCTGAAGCAGCCAAGCAAGCGCAACCTGCATCGGGGTCGCATTAAGAGTGCTTGCAGCAGCATCGAGCTTGGACGACTGCAACGGAGTGAACCCGCCAAGCGGAAAGAACGGGACATAGGCTATGCCGCGCTGGGCAAGGTCGTCGATCAACGCATCATCGTCGCGGTGCGCTAAGTTGTACTGGTTCTGGACACACACAATCTCAGTCATCGCCTGAGCTTCCTCAAACTGTTTAGCACTGATGTTGCTGAGTCCAATATGGCGGATGAGTCCCTGACGCTTCAAGTCAACCAGTGTGCTGAGGGGTTCTGCGATTGAGCCAGAAGACACACCACTGCCATGATCACCTGTACCAGGGACTCTGAGATTCACAATGTCCATCGCCTCAAGCCCAAGATTTTGCAGATTATCGTGAACGGCATCGATCAGCTCTTGCCGCGAGAGGGCAGGTTGCCATGACTTATCCGCCGGACGACGCGCTCCCACCTTAGTGACAATCACCAAATTCTCAGGATAGGGGTGCAGTGCCTGACGAATAATTTGATTGGTGATGTGCGGACCATAAAAGTCGCTAGTGTCGATGTGATTGACTCCAAGTGCTACCGCTTCACGGAGAACGGCAACGGCGGCATCCATGTCGCGCGGCGGACCAAACACTCCTTGACCCGCCAGTTGCATCGCGCCGTAGCCTAGACGATTGAGCGTGATTGACGTGTTTGGCAGCGTGAAGCTACCCCCTAGATTGGTTTGCTGAATCATGTTGCTATTTCCTTAGAGTGTTGATTCGTTTTAGTAAGAAGAGTGAAGCTTATTCGCCGCTCACACGCAACACGATCTTGCCTAGATAATGCTGTTTCATCGCTTCAAGCGCTTGCGGCGCCGCTTCGAGTGGAAACGTCTGCGCGATGCGAACTTGAAACTGGTCGATACTCACCAATTGGTTGAGTTGGTCAAACAATAGCGGGTCAGCGAAGCCGTTTGCCTTCTTGAGTTCCACGCCGTCGGGTGCTTTAGGTTCGGGCATAACGCCATTCGGAAAAGAGATGATGCCGCCCGGACGCACCAACAAGAGCGTAGATTGAACGTTGTTACCGCTCACCAACACCAGCGCCGTATCGAAGCCGTCGGGCGCAAAGGCGCGGGCACGTTGCACAACGTCGTCGCTGTGTCCGTCCACCGCTTCATCAGCACCCAACTGCTGGGCCAACTCTACGCCGTCCGCGCCCGATGCAATGGCGAAAACGCTCGCGCCCATGCGCTTGGCGAGTTGCAGCGCGACGTGACCCACGCCACCGCTCGCGCCCCACAGCATCAATTTGGTTCCGTCGCGCGTCCCTAGGGCATTCAAATTACTTAGTGCCGTCGCACCAGCAATCGGTAGTCCGCCTGCCATCTGCATATCAAGACCATCAGGCATCGGCGCCACCGTTTTTTCAGATACGACGACGTATTGGGCGTAAGAACCGCCCTTGTCGTTCATAAAGCTTTGGGCGTAAACGCGATCGCCGACCGCAAAACGATCAACGCCATCGCCGATGGCAGCGATTGTGCCTGCACATTCGCCGCCCAGCACGCGCGGAAAGTGGACTTCGTTATATACCAAATCACCGTCACGCTCCATCGCGTCCCAGACACCAACTCCGGCAACTTCAACGTGAATCAAAACTTCGCCCGCATCTACCGTAGGTACGGGTAAGGTGTGCAAAGTCAGCTTGTCAAAACCGCCGAACTCGTCAACAGCCATTGCTTTCATTTGTTGGGGAGTGGTTTGCATTTTTACGGTTCTCCCAATCGAACGCTTCTTTGATCGTTACAAGTTCAGCATAAGTTTGAAAAGCGTTTCTTGAAATACACAAACCTCGCTGATGATTGCCTAATTCTCCAAAGCAATCGTTTTTAGCAGGTCTATAATTGTTAAGAGTAAGGCATTGAGCGATCTAGTCCCTACCATTATGGAAATCTCTAACTCTAGCGTGATTGCAAATCAGTGCCAAGAACTTGCAACCCTCGTGATGAGGCACACCGAGGGTAATGGTCTTTATCCAACTGCGATCGATAAATTGAGCTTTGGGCGCTCCGATGCAATTTCTTCGACACCCTACAGTGTTGATGAACCCTGCCTCACTCTCATCGTTCAAGGCAAGAAAGAAATGTTGCTGGGTGAGGAAACATATCCATACCGCGCAGGGCAATATCAAGTCCTTTCGGTTGCTCTACCGCTCAGTGGATGTGTGGTTGAGGCAACACCTAATAAGCCGTGTTTAATACTGAAACTGAGCTTAGACCTAGTGCAACTGTGTGATCTGGTTGCCCAGATGGGTTTTAGTTCAGCCAAGCAAGAGAACTCTGTCCGAGGGCTATGGGTTAGCAGCGCCGATACTACGTTGCTCGAGTGTGTCCGGCGCCTAGTCAAGCTCTTAGAGACACCGCAAGACATCCCGATACTGGCACCGATGATGCTGCGTGAACTCTATTACCGTCTGCTTGTCGGTGAACAAAGTAAAGCCGTGCGCCAAATTGCCACATCCGGCAGCAGTATGCAGCGCATTGCGTCAGCCATCCAACTGATCAAAGCTGAGTTTACCCGATCACTGCGGATCGAGGATTTAGCAAACCGGGTCAAGATGTCTCCTTCGTCGTTTCACCAGCATTTTAAGCAAGTAACCTCAATGAGTCCGCTGCAATATCAAAAGCAGCTAAGACTGTTGGAAGCACGTCGCCTAATGCTAACTAAAGATTTTGATGCCCTCGCTGCTGCTTACCAAGTGGGATATGAAAGTCCCTCACAGTTCAGCCGCGAATATTCCCGAATGTTTGGCGCCCCACCCATAAGAGATATTGAACGTTTACGTACAGCCTGAGCCACACAACAATCCTTGAAATTTTGGCTCTTGCGTACTTAGCGTGCTAAAAAAGTTGAAAAATAAGCTTAAAACTTTTATAAGGCTTATATTACAGCCATTATTAACTACAAGGAAGGTATCCTGGTTAGAAATTTGGGTTATAAGCACCTGTAAGCCTTGATTTTAAAGGAAAGTTATCGACTGTAATTAAAAATTAGCACGCTAAGAACGAAAGAACCGAAATTTTGCTGCATACTCTGGTCGATTTTGCTCTAACCAATGCATAATTCTGTTAAGAGCATCTGTTAAAGTTGACATTAGCAATATGTGTAAACAACAGTAATTGAGTATTAATTGGTGATCTATATCATTAAATTTAAAGTGTTATATACAACGTACATTTGTATGTGAGGCATAGCCACGCTTACTACCCAACTTGGCACAATGTGTATTGAGAAACCGGGTTTCTTTTTGTAAATGGTGAAGGTTATTATGCTTAGTGTTAAAGAAACCCGGTTTCATGATGCGTCCATACACAGCAATTTTAATCATACCTACAGGCATCGGCGCCGCTATTGGCGGATATGCGGGTGATGCGTTACCTGTGGCAAAGACTTTAGCACAAGTTGTAGATAGACTGATTACGCACCCTAACGTCATGAACGGCGCC
>NZ_JBXXZH010000293.1:0-10211 GCF_059640475.1 Calothrix sp. CBUCES-K 9914 | reverse complement strand
AACCTTAATTTTACAAGCGTTTATACTACGTTATGACTCATAAATCTGGCGAAGGTATTGTACCATGTAATACAGTTATAAATTTGTTAATTTTATAAATCTACACAAAGGCTTTTGAAATAACTAAGTCTTGCTCATTAGAGAAAAAACAAATAAGCAACTACTTTATTGTTGTTAATATCACAATTTTATTTAACATTATCTCTTTCTTTTGGAGTATGTTGCATAAAATTAAATTACTTAAAGTTGAATATGGTTATTAAAACATATGAAAACGTCTAGTTTTGGCACATAGGCTTTTTTCATACAACGTACTAAGAATTCTGGTGCCAAATAATCCTGTCTCTTCTGTTTATTTAATTTTTCAGTATATAATTACTATTTTGGCTCAAAGAGTAGCTTAAGTCTGTCTTAATGCTTTTTGTTAAAGTTCTAATATTGGCAAGCCAGATTTGACGATTATTCTGTATTTGAATCGGTTGATCTATGTTAAGAACAATGTTGTATAATTCAAATATAATCAAAGTAGAAGATAAAGTTTTAATCCTTTACCCACCTTATGTAGCTGGACTCGAAGGAGTTATCTGTGGTCAAGAAAGTTTCTCTACTCATGATAAAAATAATAAGCGTTGGCTTGTTTTTGTTAATCTTGAAAATTTCATAATTTCACTAACTTCACAAGATTTTACAGTACTCCAAGATAATTGCTTATTACATGAAAAGTCGGGATAGACAAGTAAGAGAAAGCCCAGACCCTTTCTTTTGCAATTGGTGCCAACGCTTCATTCTCCCAGAAAATATGTATCACCAATGCCTGATTACGCTCGATTTTATTACCTTAAATCTTAAATTTAGCTATTAAAAAAATGTAAATAATAAGTGTATTGATTCATACAATAGTAGTTTACAATTCTAGGAGCAATAAGTCATATTTAATAAAAAATCAATAGTTAGATATACAAAGCGATAATATCTACATTATGTTTAAAAAAAGCCTCTAATCAAAGAGGCTTAACATGAGGGACTTTAAAAACTTTAAACAAAATAGCTAGTTGCTCTTACTGCTATTGCTCCAGCTATTGCAGAAGCTACTAGAGATACTATTGCTGTATTAAATACCCACCAAGCGGCGCCTGCCACAGCTTTTTTCGTTTCAACTGCTTGTTTTTGCGCTTGTTCTTTAACCGTGTTGAGACGTTTTTGTGTTTCCTGTTGAATACGTTCAGCTTGATGCAATACTTTATCTCTCGCGCCTTCAATTTGGTCAATAATTTTGTTAGCTTGTGAAGAGGAAATGTCAGAGCGCGAACTGAGAACAGCAACTAAGGTATCACGGTCAAACTGAAGTAGGCGCCCACGCAATGCTTCAAATCCTGCTTGCGGGTCGTCAAACAATTTGGCAAAGTCTTGCTGTATTCCTTCATAATTAAGTTCGGCACGGTCGAGTGAGTTAAGATATTCACGAACTTTACCAAAAGCTCCATCAATTACTGACTGTACCCTTTGCTGAATTTGTTGGAGTTGTTCTACAACCGAGTCGCGTATCGATTCGATTTGCCCTACAATTCGATTAGCTTCTTCTTCTGAAATATCTTCACGTTGCGACAATAAAGCTACAATTGTTGAACGGTTAATTTTAGAAGCGCGCTCACACAAAGATGATACACCTGCGCGCGGTGAAGATAGTAATAATTGTAAATCGCGCTTCATACCTTCGGGGTTAAGTTCTTCTTTATTGGTGTTACGCAGGTATTTTTCCAGACTTTGTTCAAACTCAAAGGCGTTTCCAGTTGCACGGTTTGCCAAGCGTCGTGGTGCTTTGACAATATTATTAATGGCTTCAGTTACAGTGTCAATGGTACGATTGACTTGCTCAGAACTCAATCCTGCTTGAGACAATAGTTCAACTAGGGTTTCTCTATCAACTTGAGATAGTCTATCACCTAATGCACTGGCGCCAGCTTTAGGGTCAGATAACAATTTTTGCAAGTCTTTTTGAATACCTTCTGGGTTGAGTTCCTCTAAGTTGGTACTACGAAGATACTCGGCAACAATATTAGTGGCTTTTTCATATTGTTCTTTGGCTTTACCTGCTACTTGTTGAGGAGCTTGCAAAACTCTATCACGTACCGACAATAGATTATCAATGGTTTTGTTGACTTGTTCTTCGCTCAAATCTTGGCGTTGACTCAGTAATTTTACTAAAGTCTCACGGTCAAACTGTGATAATCTTCCACGTAAAGCAAATATTCCAGCAGTAGGGTCAGAGATTAATTTTCCAAAATCACGCTCAATGCTTTCAGGGTTAAGTTCTTCTAGATTTGTATTGCGAAGATAATCTTCGACACTTTGCCGTAATTGTGCAGCTTTTTGTTTAGCTTGCTCTTGAAGTTCGCATGTTTTGTTTAAAACATTATCACGGGTACGTTCGAGTTGGCTAATTATATTATTGGCTTCTTCTTGGTTAATGTCTTGACGTGCAGCAAGTAACTTCACCAAGGTATCACGGTCAAATTCTTTGAAACGCGCGCTCAATTCATCAACCCCAACTTCTGGGTCTTCCAGTAGTTTCGTTAAATCTCTCTCAATACTGAAGGGATTTAGTTCTGATTTTTCAGTTGAACGTAGATATTCTTCAATTTTACTACGAAGGTTTTGGGATTTTTCTCTTGCTGCTGCTTGTTGCACGGTTTCATAAACAGACGCGCGGATACTTTCCATTTCTTGTGCAATTTCTTTAACCCTTGCTTCACTCAGATCACCTTGCTGTTTTAGTAAGTTTGCGAAGTATTCTTTGTCCAGGTTTTCTAACTGGTGCCGAACGGTTGCGGGGTTTGCGTTTGGGTCGTAGATGACTTCTTGGAATTCATCTTTAATAGTAATGCGGTTGAAGTGCCAAGGCAAAGAATCAAGAACGTATTCTTCGACATCTGCTTTAATTGTGTTATTGGGTGATGTGGGTAATTTTTGAGCTACAGTGCTGCCAAGTTGAGTTGCTTGTTGAGTGGCTTGGTCTTTGAGCTTTTGCAGTTGTGAGGTAATTTTGCCAACATCTACATTTTGAGCTTTTCCAATGACCTGCTGTAACTGAGTTGTAACTTTATCTACATCAATATTAGAAAAGTCTACTTTTTTAAGAACTGCTGGTAAAGCGCTACCTACACCAACTGTAACTGCTTGCTGTAGCAAACCATTACCTTGTTTACCACCCCCTGCTGTAACTAATTCTTGGAGACGTTGACCGAGTTGTTCAGAATTTAAATCTTCGGGAGTTGCAGAAGAAATTAATTTAATTACTTGGTCTGTGGGATCTTGCTGCTGATTAAAAACTTGCTTCCAGGCACCTTCAAGTTGGTCAGCGATGCGATTAATATCTTGTTTAGAAAAATCTGTGCGATTACTAATTAAATCAACAAACGTTTGACGATTAATATTTTTAAGCAAGTCGCTATCGGCAATAGAACCTAAATCAGCATCTTTAAGTAGTTTATCAAATTGATTGCGAATTTCTTTAACGTCGAGTGAAGGTAATTGTAAAGAGCTTAAAGAACTAGATAGTGTATTTTTAATACTATCGGCATCAAACCCTGAAGTTAACTCGCGTCGAACTGCTGCTGTAATTTCTTCTGCCGTAGAAACTACCTGCCGTTTTGCTGTATTGGCGCCAATTGCAGCTGTAGCAGTGCCTATTATACCTTGCATACCGCCTTTTGCAGTATTAACAAAATAACCAATCAAAGAACCTACTACATTTGAACCTAACCACATAATCAGCGTAAAATACGCAGACCAAATGACTACACCAATAGTGGCACCTAAAAGCGAGTTTTCAATCAAACTTAGTTTTACCGCTAAAAAACTAGCAGCAAATAAAGCAATACTTGCTGTGACAAGTGCCCATAAACCTACAGTCGTCTCAACTTTACGAATTGTACTACCATTACCTGAGTTTTCATCAGAATCTGAGCCTGAACCTGTTCCTAAAGCTGAAATACCTACAGCTACTGAGAAATTTGTTAGTAGTAATTGAAAAGCAAATGCCATCAATATACCAGCAAACAATGCCACGAAAAATTTAGGACCTGAAAAAACCAGCGATGCTTCTTCTGGTGTTAATACCTCACCCACCGGAATTTGAGCTAGTTTCAAAGCAGTGAATGCACCTTGCAATATACTGTCAAATATGTGAAACATATTATCCTCCATTATGAGTTTTAATAAAATAATGAAATTACTTTAGCCACCCTGACCCAAAAGCACCTAATAAAGCTGCCAGCAAAATTATTTCAATAATTACCCAACTGACTCGTTGAATTTTCCATAGGCATCGTTGATCTGGTAAGTTTTCGCCAATATCTAAGTCGCCAAATCTTCGGATTTATTTAATAAAATAAACTAATCAATGTCGCTACCAGTTGGCAGTCTTGTACTTCAATTGCAAGAGCAAAAATATAATAATTTATAATCATCTTCCTAAAGGATGAGTTACTTATATTTTGATTCGTAAAACCTTTATTTTTTGTATGCTTAACTATCAATGTAAGGCTGTACTAAACCCTAATGCAAACATACTGATGACTCGATTTTGTAAAATTTTATTGTATTCATTGTGGCTAGTTTATAGCAAAAAGTTGTGACTACTTTTTAGCAAAAATGTAAGCTATAAAAGTTATTTTAATAGTAGTCTTATACTGACAAATTAGATGAGAGAAATTAAAAATTTCAAAATTCAGTAAATAATTGTTGTACTCAGCAATGTTCTATACTATCTATTTCCTAGGTATTAAAGTAGTTCTCTAACTTTAGAGAGAGACGACACATCATACAATTGATTGATGGAAAGCTAGTCTAAAAATGTCCCAATAGTGTTGACGACAGAGAATTAATGCTTAATTGATAAACTGAGCCTTTGAAGTAACAGCACTCTTTACACAAAGAATTACCAGAACTAAAAAGGAGCAGAATCATGGAAACTCAAGTTCAAAAGCAAGAACATATCAACGATTCAACAGCAGTACAAATACAAAATTCTGAACCCAATGGAGGATATTTTTATTAATATTGACTTGAGTGGAATCAATTTAAGTGAATCTTATTCCTATGTCCAGGTTTCGGGGTACATCATACTAAGGTCTTGGGTTGTACGACTAGCAAGCTTGCTGTAGACACCTTCGTAGCCATCTGTCATCTGCTTAATCGTGAAGTTTCTCAGCACATGCTCTTTGCAGGCGTAGCGGTTTAGCTCAAGCACCCTATCAATAGCAGAGAGACAGTCTTTGACTGAGCGACACAAGAATCCAGTCTTACCGTGAACAATCACTTCAGAGGTAGAACCCAAATTCATAGCAATCACAGGTGTACCTGTTACCATCGACTCAATCATCACCAGTCCAAAGGGTTCAGGCCAGGTAATCGGGAATAGAGTCGCAACTGCTCCTCCCATCAGGAGGCTCTTTTCAGCATGGTTAGCTTCTCCCAAGTATTCAATCTGCGTTCCATCAATGTGAGGTTTGATCTGTTGCTTGAAATAATCCACATCAACTATATCGACTTTACCTGCTATCTTTAAGTGCCAGCCCGAACGTTTAGCAATTTCGATCGCTAAATGCACCCCCTTCTCAGGTGAGATTCGACCCAGAAATGCAAGATAGGGAGACGGCTCTGCCTGCGGGTAAAACTTGTAAGTCATTGGATCAATGCCGTTGTAGACAGTGGCAACGTAATTGAGTCCCACTCTTGGTTCTCGTTGCGCGTTGGAAATGCTGACAAACGGCTGAGAGCGAGCATACTTGAACACCTTTTCATTATCTTGCGTCAAGATGCCATGCAGTGTATGAATGGTCGGTGTCTTCACCAATCTGGCGTAGGGTAGGGCAGGGTAGCCAACGTGAGAGTGAATGACATCAAACTTATGTGCCTGTTCGTACACTCGCATTAGCTGCAGTGTTTCGTAAACGCTTGGTTCCCTAACGGTAAGGTCTAACCTCAATGCCTGTAAGTGAACAGATTCTATCTTGGCAAAACTACTCGAATCACCCGATGCAAACAGAGTCACTTCATGACCACGACGAATGAGTTCTTCAGTCAGGAGACTAACCACCAATTCAACTCCTCCATAAGCAGGAGGCGGTACTTGTTCCCATAAGGGAGAAACTTGAGCGATTCGCATTATGATCTCCTCAGAATGTATATAACTAGACCTAGGACAAACCATAGTGTTCGGCGACACTGCAAGATGGGTTAGAGATAGAGAATTCATATTGAACCAAGAGTCCTGCAGCAAAGTCGTTAGGCACTACAAAAAGCTAACCTGCTTCGCTGCACGAGCGCGTAGCTTGGCTTGGCTTTGTTTTCCCGGCTCCTAACCCACTCTCTTGAAAAAATTTACCCTTTGTATCAGCCTTCTAGACTACTAAAAAAATTAACTGCTACAAATCAATACCTGAACCTTAAAGCTTTCAACTAAACCTAACCTCTAACTAAAGAATGAGATTGGTGTTAAGTTAGTTAGTTCTCAGTAGCTCGGTAAATAAGATGAATATAAATTTAATAATCAGGGTGATTATTTACTTTATATTCATCTTACTTGTGTTGAGATATACATTTAAATATTTCCATATCACTAAGAGCATCATACTTTAGATAATCATTGTTTAAAACCATAGACAGGCAACTCAATTTTCATAAATAATTACTATCAAATTATCACCTACTCCTTCTAAGTGAGAAGTCGGTTTGTCTTTAACTGTGGAAAGTTATGGTTTTAAAACCGCTTAGAAATCGACTCTCACTTTTTAATTAATGTTTTTTAATAATATTAACTATTAAAAAACATTTTAGATAAAGTTACCTTGTTTAAAATATTTATGAATAAACAAGCTTCACCCTCTGATTTTTTAACTGTATTAAAAAATAGTATATGGCTATTTGGAACTGCTTCCTGGCTTTTTGGCATCACAGATAGAACTATCGCTTCATTCTCAGATAACTATTTATCGGCAATAGATTTAACGCAATTATTTACGGCTTCCTTTTTTTTTAGCTGGTTATACTTGAAACCGGAGAAATAATACTTTAAGAAAGGCGCCTAGAGTTCAAAATTTACTTGCTTATTACGTATCATCTTAAAGCAGTGTCTAATAATTCGACTGACTACTCGGTGAAAAAACAAATTTTTGCTTGTAAATTTCAATTATTTAAAAGCTTCTGCTATGAATAGGCGTCAACATTAGCTAAATGCCATAGTCCAGATTCACTATCTATTAATAAGTATTGAAGCTTTGAGATACAAGGCTCGTGTAAGCTTGTATACACAAATTATTTACAATTTCTTTGTCTTTAGACGGAAGCTCAGTACCAGTAAAATCATCTATCTATATCAATCATCACGTTGTTAGCAGGACCCTTAGCTATTGCTGTGACATTAGGTTTATCTGCTCAAACTGGACGTAATTTTTCTATTTCTACTGTCATAAATTTTATTGCATTAGGAATAGCAATTATTATATTAGGAATAATAATTTATCTGTGAGGAGCGAACTTCGAGTTGGTTACTAATTGTATTAGGAGAAACGGGTATTAAAGCCAGCAGCCGAATTTTATGATTTTTTATTATGGCAGTAGATGTTCAGTTAATTTTAAATTGATTAGGTGATTCGCTAAGACGTATTTTAGAAAATTCTACTAAGGCGGTTCCGAGAATCTGAGTAAAAACAAGTCTTGGATTTCTTGCATGTATTGCATGTATTCTAAACTGATATAGCTTACTGTAATTGGCGCCTCAATTCGTTTGAGATAGGGTCAAATGCCCTATCTCTTACACTCTCACATCTATGTAGTTAAAAAGTTTAGCGAACCAGCTGAAGCACATCACGAACTACACTGTAACCACCTAAATCCCAAAGCAGGTAAGCAAGAAAGCCAATCATTGCAAAGCGTCCGTTCCAAAGTTCAGCTTGAGGAGTCCAGCCAGGAAGAAAAGCATTACGGTCTATACCATTGTAGGCAGCAATAGGAAAGTTTTCGGAAGTAGTCTTAGATTGCATTGTTAATACTCCTAAATTTTCTCAACATTTGTTTGATATCTCGATAGTAATTTCCCTAAATATAACAATGCCCTGTCTAAAGTTTTAATAAGTAGTAATCGCAAGAATGATTCCTGATTAAGAAAGTATGTATATATGAAAACAAAATTCGCGTTTTGTATAATAAACAGTCATTTAAAACACATACTGCCATCACTAATATTTTGTCATAACAAGAACTAATGTATTGCGCCCTTACAAAAATTATTCATAATATAATTCCTCTTTAGTTAGAAGCAAGTACCAGTGGCATCAGCTATGTAATAAACATAAAAATAGCTCAAAATGGCTTTTATGGTTCTATATGAAAACTCCGATGAATCAAAAAATCGACTTCTTACTGCCTTACCCAAAGAAGAATACGAACGCTTACTACCTTATTTTGAGCCAGTCTCTTTAGAGTATAAGCAAATACTGTACGTACCCAATGAACCCATTGAGTATATCTACTTTCCCGAGAAGGGTGTTGTTTCTTTGATTACCCTGATGGAAAATGGTGAATCAAAGGAAGCAAAGCTAAACACACTGACATTCAAAAATATTATGCAGCGGTAAACTGCAAATCCTTCCACATCACCCTAAACGATGTTTTACCAAAACAAGCGCGAGAATGAATCAGCTATAAACTACCGTGCGCTGATTCAAGAAATTCTTCAACCCCAACTTGACATCCATACATAATAAAGGAAATTGGCAAGGCTACGGTCATACCATTAAAATAAACGGTGCCAAATTTTACGACTACAGCGGCGCCTATTACATCATTTGAGCCTGACCGCGCTTGCCCCCCGCTTCTGTTAAATCAAGACTGTCTTTAACTCGCTTTCGGGCAGTAAAAGCATCGTTTCGGCGCCGACTCTACCAAAAGACGGTTCTTCAGGTTGCATTTCCATTGCCACCGTGTAAGTCCAGACTCCGGAGTCAAAGTTGAATTTAACAACGACTCCCTCTCCGCCGATAAATTGCACTAGTTGGTTAGGACTAAATTTTGGACATGTCATCACTTTATTTCCCCGGTTTGAAATATAGCCAACTGACAAAGAAAAAGGAGGCGGTAAACAATTGCATTAAATCAATGGCTGACAAATAACCATCTGTAAAGGAGGCGATAGTTCTATCAGTAATACCAAAGAGCCAAGAGGCAGTGCCAAAGAGCCAGATATTATTTTTTAGAGCAGCTAAAAAATCTAATTCGACAGGTTGAGTTTGCGTCTTCATAAGAATATTAAAGGCGGGTTAACGTGTATTCAAAGTTGCTTCTTTCTCCTGCCAAGACTAGTCAAAAAAGTACACTTGCCAGCTTTGTTGTTTTGATAGTAACTACTGGCAATTATCTGCTTCCCTATCTATGGTTTTAAACGCAAGGTATCGAAAGTATTAGCTCAAAATTTTATAGCTAACAGTTAAATGTATTGGGCAATACCAACACATTTGGAAGTCAAAAAGCCAAATTGCAACTATTTTCCCTAACCCCTGAGAATAACCAAAATTAGGTTTTGTTAGGTTATCAGAAATATTAAAGTATAAGTCTTGAAGCGATAAATTAAGCAAATGTTGTAAAGCTTTAGAGGATGTTTGAAAAGTTTGGTTGCGTAAAATTTTATGCCAATCGCCTCACCATAATCCTAATCATAGCGATGTATATAAATGTCTCTGGGGTTTGGTGGTAGTAGCTCGTAGTCTTTATTTAACTCCTAATTCCATCGCCTCAACTAATGCAACAGCTTTACGTATATAACTCTAAGGCGCTTGAAAATTTAATCTGTATGTACCACGGAAAGCGAGGGTTGCATTTGGTTGTGGTGTCCGCGCGTGGATTGCAGCTCCTTACTATATTTCCACATTTGGTGATGTTACTTCTTTTACAACATATTGAACGCCTGCGAGAACTCGCACTTAGTCAAGGAATTGACATTCAAATTTCCAGGTGCAAGATATGAGCCTCTGACTGGCGCCGCAAGCACTCCAGTAAAATATAAAACTAGCACATTTTTCTGAAACCCTTGCTATATATAGGATTTTGGAATGTGCAAGTTAGGTGCGTCCGACTGGCGGCGTTCGCACCCCGTTACTTATGTAGAGAAACTTTTATAATAGAATTACCCTGGCAGTTAAAGCCGAATTATC